>VMCJ01000123.1 GCA_008081395.1 Rhodospirillales bacterium
TTGACAATCTATGCCTGCCGGGCTTTCAAATCATCGAAAGACAAAATCTCTCCAGCTAAAGCACTTGCTACGATCGTAGGAGGACTGTCAAGCCATACCTGGCCGGGATGACCACGCCGGAAAATTACGATTGTTGGCAGAAATAACTGATCGGACTGCGCTTAATCTTTCCAGGTGGAAATGGTGAGCGCGCAGGGATTCGAACCCTGGACCGACGGATTAAAAGTCCGTTGCTCTACCAGCTGAGCTACACGCTCTCCGTGAATGCCTAATTAGGCAAGGAGTGACCGGAAACTATTGCGCCTTGTCCTCTGGGTCAAGACGTTCTTTTATACTAATTAATAAGCTTTAGAAGCTGCTCCAGATAATACCTCCGCACCTTTAGCAAGACGCTCATTTAAGGCATCCTTTACATGCGCTGGCACAAAGGTCGAAATATCCCCGCCAAGCCCTCCAATTTCTTTGACAAAGCGCGAGGAAATAAATTGGCACCGCTCTGAGGCCATTAAAAAAATGGTCTCAATGTCATCATTCAAACGGCTATTCATCCCTGCCATTTGAAATTCATAATCAAAATCTGAAACAGCTCTCAGCCCGCGAACAATGCAGGTAGCCCCATTAGCTTCGGCATAATGCACCAATAACCCATCCATCGTCTGAACAACTATCCGATTTGCTAGTTGCACGTCCTCTAGATTATTGACCCATTCGCGCACCATGGAGACACGCTTATCAATATCAAACATAGGTCCTTTGCCAGCATTGATAGCCACACCTACTATCAATTTGTCGACCAGCTTGGCTCCACGCAGAATGATATCGAAATGTCCATTCGTGGGTGGGTCAAACGTCCCAGGATAAAGACCTACAACACTTGACATAACTATACTCCCAGAACTTTGCTTATTCAGTTACTTCCGAGCCTTCCGGTGTATCCAACGAACTAACTTCATCTTGCTCACGTAAAGGGGAAACCGAAACAACCCGGTCTCCGTTTGCAACGTCAAATATCCTGACCCCACGAGTCGAACGCCGAGCAATTCTGATCTCATCGACCGGACATCTGATTAGCTGCCCTCCATTGGTAACAAGTACAAGCCCATCATTATCAGAAATTGGGAATGCCCCAACAACTTCAGCTCCTTCGTCAAGACTCATTAACTCAATACCTTTCCCCCCTCTTCGGGTTACTCGGTAGTCATAGGATGAAGTGCGTTTGCCAACCCCATTAGATCCCAGCGTTAGAATAAATTGTTCCCGCCCCCTAAATTCATCGAAAATTTCAGGAGGTAGAGTGCCATCTGTTTGAGGCTCGCCTCGTCGCAAAGCTGTTGATTGTTTAAGATAAGCGTCTCGCTCTTCGGCAACAAACTCGGCACCGTCAATGATTGAAAGCGAAATGACGCCGTCTCCACTTGCCAGATCAATACCGCGATTTCCTGTTGAATTACGCCCTGCGAAAACACGAACTTCCTCAATTGGGAAACGAATACAACGAGCGCGTGCTGTAGCTAATAAGACATGATTACCAGGCTCGCAAAGCTCAACACCTATTAGCGCATCTCCTTCACTAAGTTTCATGGCAATCTTGCCATTCGCCATGACATTGGAGAAATCAGAGAGGAGATTACGGCGAACATTACCAGACTGGGTGGCAAACATTACATTCATGTTATCCCATTCTGCAGGGTCCTCAGGGAGAGGAAGTACAGCTGATATAGTTTCACCTTCATCTAAAGGAAGAAGTTGGACTAACGGCCGCCCGCGAGAATTGGGGCCGCCTAAAGGCAACTTGTAGACCTTTAATTTGTAAACAATGCCCTTAGTAGTAAAGAAGAGGACTGGAGCATGAGTGGAAGCGACAAAAACATCCCTCACAACATCCTCATCACGGGTCGACATTCCTGACCGCCCCTTACCACCACGCTTTTGCTCGCGGTATTCTGCCAAAGCAGATCGTTTTACATAGCCATTGGCGGAGACAGTTACTACCATTTCTTCCCGCTGGATCAGGTCTTCGTCATCCTGATCTGCACCACCCTCTTCGATCTGCGTCCTCCGCGGTGTACCAAACCTCTCTTTCAGGCTATTCAGTTCACCACACATAACCTCAAGTAACCGCGACCGATTTCCGAGTATCTCTAAAAATTCTCTAATGTTTGCAGCTGTTTCATCCAATTCTTCAGTGATTTTCTCACGTTCCAGCCCTGTTAAACGATGCAAGCGGAGATCCAAAATTGCTCGCGCTTGTATTTCAGAAAATCTATACCCCTCGTCCGTAAGCGCTCCGCTTTCCTCTGCTCCAAGCAGAGCAACCAAAGGAGCAACATCTGAGGCTGGCCAGGCCCTGGAAAAAAGAGCCTCACGTGCTGCTTGCGGGTCAGGAGCAGCCCGGATAACAGCTATCACTTCATCGATATTAGCGACCGCTACCACAAGACCAAGGAGAACATGGCCTCGAGCACGGGCTTTTGCGAGTTCATATTGAGTTCGCCGTGCAATAACCTGTTCGCGGAAGGCAACAAACGCTTCTAGAACAGATTTGATCGATAGCAGCTCTGGACGTCCACCATTCAGAGCGAGCATGTTAACGCCAAAACTAGTTTGAAGCGCGGTGTGACGGAATAGCTGATTAAGTACAACCTCGGCGTTAGCATCGCGCTTGAGATCAACAACTATACGAACACCGTGCCGATCGCTTTCATCACGCAACTCTGAGATGCCTTCGACGAGCTTTAGTGCAGAGACCTCAGCAATCCTCTCAACAAGTCGTGACTTATTAATTTGGTATGGGATCTCATGGACCAGAATGGCATTACGACGGAGGTCTATTTCCGTCTTTGCTCGCATGATTACTGAACCTCTGCCAGTTGCAAATGCCTGTCGAATTCCACCGCGCCCCATTATGAGACCACCAGTTGGGAAGTCTGGGCCAGGAATTATCTCCAGAAGAGCGTCGAGATCTATTTGAGGGTTTTCGATAAGCGCAAGTGTTGCTTCTATGACCTCACTCAAATTATGAGGCGGGATATTCGTTGCCATGCCAACGGCAATTCCACCCGCACCGTTAACTAGGAGATGCGGAAATTGTGCTGGTAAAACCGCCGGCTCGTCATCTGATTCATCATAATTGGCCTGAAAATCGACCGTATCTTTATCTATATCAGCTAAAAGAGCTTCCGCAGAATTAGCCAGACGCGCCTCTGTGTAGCGCATGGCTGCTGGTGGATCCCCATCCATGGAGCCAAAATTGCCCTGACCAGAGACAAGAGGCAGACGCATGGAAAAATCTTGAGCCATCCGCACAAGAGCGTCATAAATCGCTGAGTCGCCATGGGGGTGGTACTTACCCATAACGTCACCAACAATGCGAGCAGACTTTCGAAACGGGCGGCTCCAATCATAGCCCCCCTCACGCATGGCATAGAGAATTCGGCGGTGAACCGGCTTTAAACCATCTCGGACATCGGGGATTGCCCTAGCGACAATCACACTCATAGCATAGTCGAGATAAGAGCGTTGCATCTCCTCTTCTATGGAGACGGCACGCACCTCGTCTGAACGCGGTGGCGAGGTGTCTGACACGCAATAACTCCCAGATCAGTGACGCAATAAAAAGAGCGTCGAGATTGTTAGGATTTATACCAAATTTCTCATTGGGAATAAACTACAAAGACAAGAAATTGGCATCCCGTTAATGGCAAAAAGGGTAAATCAGAAACGCTTAATTATATGCCTATCCTAAGAAGGCCGAATTAGAATGGGATGTCATCATCCAAGTCCATTGGCGCCGGCCTTGAACCCTGGTTATCTGATGCGATGGCTGCACTCCCGGAGCGTTGTGGCATGCTTTGATAATCTCCACCACCGTCTTCTGAGCCAGTTCCTTCACCTCGTCCATCAAGCATTGTTAGCTCACCGCGGAAACGGCCTAGAACGACTTCGGTAGAATATCGATCAGCACCTGATTGGTCCTGCCACTTCCTAGTTTGAAGTTGCCCTTCAATAAAAACTTTACTGCCTTTTCGAAGAAACCGTTCTGAGACGTCCACTAAATTTTCGTTGAATATAACAACGCGGTGCCATTCTGTCTGTTCGCGTCGTTCGCCAGACTGCCTGTCTCGCCAACGCTCCGATGTGGCAACTGACAGACGAGCAAATCTGCGGCCATCTTGTGTTTGGGTATATTCTGGATCACGACCAAGATTTCCAACAAGAATAACTTTATTAACGCTGCCAGACATGGGGTTGACTCCAAAGGGTTCAAAACTGAAGAAAAACGCCTAATTCGGTTTTATCGATCACGTTATCATAGTAACTGAGTTGAGTAAGATTCGGCGACCCAAAGTCGTTGGTTTTTTGTCCACAGATTTAAAAGACCATTCGTCGGGTTCAAACCGTATACCTCGATGAAGAGAGAAAAAGACGTTGTAATGAACAAAGCGCCCATTGGGAAAAAAATTATGCAATCACGGGACACTCTGCGAAACATTTCAGTCCGTGGAGCTAGAGAGCATAATTTGAAAGATGTGGACGTGGATCTTCCAAGAGATCAATTGATTGTCATAACCGGACTATCTGGGTCAGGAAAATCTTCTCTTGCTTTCGATACCATTTATGCCGAGGGACAACGCAGATATGTCGAAAGTCTGTCTGCGTACGCTCGCCAATTCTTAGAAATGATGCAAAAACCGGATGTAGACCTTATTGAAGGTCTATCTCCTTCAATATCGATAGAGCAAAAAACAACAAGCCGAAATCCCAGATCGACGGTAGGTACAGTAACTGAAATTTATGACTATATGCGGTTACTTTGGGCTCGGACTGGAATTCCTTATTCGCCTGCAACGGGCCTGCCCATCGAAAGTCAAACAATCAGTCAAATGGCAGACCGGATTATGGCGATGGGAGAAGGAACACGCCTTTACCTTTTGGCCCCAATCGTTCGGGGAAGAAAAGGTGAATTTCGAAAAGAATTAGCCGACCTCGCCCGCCGTGGATTTCAGCGTGTAAAAATAGATGGCGAAGTCGTGCTCATAGAGGATGCACCATTACTCAAGAAAAATTTTAAACACGACATAGATGTTGTGGTTGATAGATTTATTGTTCGAGAGGAGGCGTCAGCGCGTCTAGCAGATAGCCTTGAAACTGCCATTGGATTGACTGACGGTTTGGCAACTGTGGAAAATGCCGATGATGGTACAGCAACAGTGTTTTCAAGTCGCTTTGCTTGCCCCACCTCAGGCTTCACTATCCCCGAAATCGAGCCGAGACTTTTTTCCTTTAATAATCCATTTGGCGCGTGCCCAGTTTGCGATGGAATAGGCACCGAGCAGCATTGTGATGCAGACCTTGTAGTTCCAAATCCTTTGATGTCCATGCGAGATGGAGCAATTGCTCCGTGGGCTTCATCTAATTCGTCATATTATGAGCAAACTCTCGAAGGAATTTGTAAGCACTTCAACGTTGGGATGAAGACGCCCTTCGGCGAGCTACCAAAAAGCGTGAGAGAAGCCATACTTTTTGGATCTGGGGAAGAAGTTATACCAATCAAATATGATGATGGCCTTCGTTCTTACACTGTGAAAAAAACCTTCGAAGGAGTGGTGAATAACCTCGAACGGCGATGGCGTGAAACTGACAGTTCTTGGGTGAGAGAGGAGCTCTCAAAGTTTATGTCAGCGGCAGCGTGTGCAACCTGCAAAGGTAAGCGACTAAAGCCTGAAGCATTAGCCGTAAAAATTGATATGCGAGACATCTCTGAAGTTACGGATTTTTCAGTAGCAAAAGCAAAAGACTGGTTTCTGGAGCTCCCTAAATCTTTATCCCCTAAGCAGCTAGAAATTGGTGAACGTATCCTTAAAGAAATCAATGAGCGACTTGGTTTCTTGGTAGATGTTGGCCTAGGTTATTTAACATTATCCCGTGGTTCTGGAGGTCTGTCTGGAGGTGAAAGTCAACGGATCAGGTTAGCTTCACAGATCGGATCAGGGCTTACTGGAGTACTTTATGTTCTTGACGAGCCCTCTATTGGCCTGCACCAGCGGGATAACGCAAGACTTCTTCAAACACTAAACAGACTGCGAGACTTGGGTAACACTGTAATCGTTGTTGAGCATGACGAGGACGCTATCAGAAGCGCTGACTACGTGGTGGATATGGGACCTCTCGCAGGTGTTCATGGTGGACAAGTAGTAGCTTTTGGCACGCCGCAGGAAGTCATGAACCACCCCGATAGCCTTACTGGACAATACTTGACCGGGGTTAAGCAAATTGCCGTTCCTTCGAAACGGCGTATTGGTGATGGCCGAGTACTAACCATCCGAGGCGCTAGAGGTAACAATCTAAAAAATATTGATGCATCGTTTCCCTTAGGAGTGTTAACCGCTGTAACTGGAGTTTCCGGCGGCGGCAAATCAACTCTTGTAATCGATACCCTGTATAAGGCATTGGCTCGCCGAGTAATGAATGCTCGAGCGGCTCCAGAGGGGCACGATCGAATCGATGGAGTAGAGTTTATCGATAAGGTTATTGATATTGATCAATCACCTATAGGGCGGACTCCAAGGTCTAACCCGGCCACTTATACAGGCGCTTTTACGCCCATCAGGGACTGGTTCGCTGGCCTTCCCGAAGCAAAAGCACGCGGTTACAAACCAGGCCGTTTTAGTTTTAACGTAAAAGGAGGCCGCTGTGAGGCGTGCCAAGGTGATGGTGTCATCAAAATTGAGATGCACTTCCTGCCTGACGTGTATGTTGAATGCGATGTCTGCAAGGGAAAGCGCTACAACAGAGAAACTCTAGAGGTAAAGTATAACGGACGTTCAATTGCTGATGTTCTTGACCTTACCGTAGAGGAAGGGGTCAAAGAATTCTCTGCTGTACCATCTATTCGAGAAAAATTATCTACTCTGGAACAGGTTGGACTGGGCTACGTTAAAATTGGTCAACGAGCGACAACCTTATCAGGAGGTGAAGCCCAACGGGTTAAACTTGCTAAGGAATTATCTAGGAGGGCTACCGGTCGCACTCTTTACATTCTGGATGAACCTACAACAGGACTTCATTTTGAAGATGTGCGCAAATTGCTAGAAGTACTTCACGCGCTGATAGACCAAGGCAATAGTATTATTGTGATCGAACATAATTTAGAGGTAATCAAAACAGCTGATTGGGTTATAGACCTCGGCCCCGAAGGAGGAGATGGCGGCGGCCAAATCGTAGCATCTGGCACACCAGAAGAAGTTGCGGCCACGAAAGGTAGTTTTACAGGCGAATACCTTGCAAATTTTGTAAGCGCAAAAAAACAATATAATTTTTTAAGTAATTAAAAACAAAAAAATGCCTCGCAGTCCGCATAAGACAGCGAGGCATAACTCTAAGTCTTATTATCTTTTAGAGGTTTGCTAAAATATTATCGGCAGTTGACTTTTCGAATTGGCCAGGCTCTTCAACAAAAACTTGGCTTACCGTTCCATTATCAACAATCATTGCACAACGCTGCATGCGGGTTCCTAGTCCAAATCCAGAACCGTCCATTTCTAGACCGCACGCCTTCGCAAAGTCGCCATTACCGTCAGCAACCATCTTCACACTGTTACCAACGTTCTGGTCTTTACCCCAGGCGCCCATGACAAACGCATCGTTTACTGAAACACAAGCAATTTCATCTACACCCTTGGACTTAATTGCGTCTGCCTTTTCGACAAATCCAGGAAGGTGCTTCGCTGAGCAGGTTGGTGTGAAAGCTCCAGGTACCGCGAATAGGACAACCTTCTTACCTGCAAATAGATCTTCACTCGATAGATTTTCTGGGCCGCTATCGCCCATTGTTTTAAAAGTAACAGAAGGTGCCTTATCTCCAGCCTTAATTGCCATAATCATTCTCCATGTAATCCGGTTGTAAGCACGTATATCGCGCTTTTAATAGAAGAGTATTTAATCGCTTCTGATAGGAATAAAAGGCTTTAACTTCCTCGAGCTTGAATTATTGCCTGCATAACAGCACCAGCTGACAGTAATTCTGGCAGCACAATCCCCTCTTTCGCACCGGGACCATAAACTATATTGAAAGGTATCCCAAATCGATTATTCCGCGCTAAGAAATCTGAAATAACAGTATCGGGCCGAGTCCAGTCCGCCTGAATAGGGGTTACATCATCGGTAAGACGGTTAAGAATTGGATTGTTATACAGAACTGTAGCCTTGTTCCACTTGCACGTAACGCACCATTCAGCGGTTACATCTACTAGAATTATTTCTCCAGAATCTATGCGACGAGAAATATCTAACTCGTCAAATTTTATCCATTTCACAGAGTCAAAGCTGGCTCGTTCAGGCGTCACTTGCGTAATTTCTAAAGCAATGAAAGCTGCACTGATGGTGCATAATGTTGCTAGCCAGCGCACTTGAGTTCGAAAACAACTGAAAAAGCCAACTATCAAAACAGAAGCTATTCCGACAAGGACCGATGCTACTAAACCCGTTTGGTTAAATAAGACCCAAAGTAGCCAAGCCCCAGTCAACGCAACCAAAAATCCCATACCTATCCGAACTGCCTGCATCCAGCGACCTGGTCGAGGCAACATTTTAACAGCGGAAGGAAATAAGGCAGTCAAGAGATATGGAAGACAAAGCCCCAAAGCCATAGCAACGAAGACAACGATGATTTCGAACGCGCCCCTAGATAACGCAAAAGTTAGAGCTGTCCCCACAAACGGTGCTGAGCAAGGTGTAGCCAATAATGTCACCAATACACCTGTCCAAAATGCTCCTCCAAGACCGGACGTCGGTCTATTATCAGAAATACGAGCGATGCCCTGCGGTAAAGAAAACTCGAAAAAACCCCAGAGATTGCAGGCAAAGAGAGCCATTACAAAAACCATTACGGCTACAAAAAATGGCTCCTGAAACTGCATCCCCCATCCAACAGTCATGCCTAGATGTTTTAGTGCGATAGCTCCCAAAGCTAATCCTAAAAAAGAGACCAGGATTCCCGCACTCGTCGCTAGAAAACCCATACGGATTGCTCGTCTGCTATCGTCGAAATGGCTGAGAACACTGGTGAGTTTTATTGCTAATACTGGCAGGACACAGGGCATAAAATTCAAGACAAAGCCACCTACTAGAGCAAGCGCTACGATTAGTAGAAGTTCACGTGGCCCAATTGGATCTGCTGAAAGCTGAGAAAGAGAAGCTTTTTGGCTAAAAGATTGGCCATTTAAGACGAGGGTGTACGTCGCCTCCTGGCCTAGCGAGGGGAAAGCAGGCGGAATAGAAGTGGCGACTGATGTTAGGCGAAACCTATTCCCAGAAAGCACATCAATCTTTGGTGCAGAGAAAAAATATCCGGATAGTCCATCGATGAAGAGATCGCCTTCCTGAACAGTAAACGGCGCCTTCCCCTCCAGTATGAGTTCAGCCGGATTTGTTTTGGTCGATAACGATACTCTCTCAACACCAAATCCTGCCCCTGCTGGAGCCGGAGAAAGGCCTCGCGCTTGATCTATGGCAAAAGAATAAACAGTAGGCTGCGGGGAGCCCGCTGGCAGGAAAATATTGAACTGCGCAAATTGTGGAATGCAAATTTCTTTACAAGTGAGAAACTCAACTTTTAGGTCGAGCTTGGCTGGTTTACGAGGGTCATCAATAGAAACACTTAATGGCAGTAGAACATCACCAGTGTATCCAATTGAATCGTATCCAAGCACATTAAAACGCGTTGGCGTTGGCCAAGTCACATCCAACTTTCGTACGTTATCCGAGCCTGCCCAGTCGAAATTGGGAGGATAACCTTGGGGACCAGGTGCTTTCCAATAGGTTTTCCAACCTTCCTTAAGCCTAATTTCAAAGCCCATCGGAGCAGCACTAGAAAGGCCCGAAGCGGAGACCCCAGATATCAGTCGGGAACGAGCTTCAGAAGAAACGGCCCATTCAGACTCGATTGCGCGCGCCGCAGAGCCACAAATCAGAGAGGTTGTAAGGACTAAGATAAAGGAAAAATATCGTGTCATATAAGATTTGATATAAACCATGTTCAAATCCATACCAGTCCCAGTTTGAACTTCTGTTTGTAAATGCTTGCTTCGATAGAAAGTGTTTCTTAATTTTACCCCATGTCGGACACCAAAGACATCAGTCTCCAAGGCAGACTCTTAATCGCATCGCCAACCATGGGAGACCCACGGTTTGAGAAAACCGTCATTTATATGTGCGCTCATTCTCAGCATGGTGGGGCGATGGGTATTGTAATAAACAAGCCAGTAGAAGGCATAAACTTTCAAGAATTATTTGAGCAGCTGGAAATACAAAACATCGCTATTGAGTCCTTACAAATCCAGTACGGGGGACCAGTCGAAAATACCAGGGGTTTTATTCTTCACTCTGCCGAATATACAGCCGAAGAGGTGTCCGAAATTTCTCCAGACATATCATTGAGTGCCTCAATAGATATCTTGCAGGACATTGCTTCAGGGAATGGACCTAAACAACGTATATTTGCTCTAGGCTATTCTGGATGGGGGCCCGGACAGCTTGAGGATGAAATTAAACAAAATGGTTGGTTAATAGTGGACGCAGATACAGATCTGGTTTTTGGACCAGAACTCGGGCAGAAGTGGGATCAAGCTCTCGCCAAAATTGGCATCGACCCAGGGAAATTATCAAGCCAAGCTGGTAATGCCTAGAAGACTGCAAGCCTATTAACTCATGAGAATTTTAGGCTCGGTTTCGAGAGATCTTTTAAGTCCTTCACTGGTTCATTGATTCTGAATAAGAATAACAAAGCACACTTCTTTTTAAGAACTAGTTCAACTGTGCTCGCAAACGCTGCCGTAAGGTATCGATAGGCTGAGTGCCCTCTCCTTCGTCGGGGCGATAATGCCAAAATGTCCACCCATTGCAGGCCGCAGCTCCTTGAACAGCTGCACCAACTTGATGAATTGAACCTCGACAATCCTTTGACACTAGCGAACCATCAGCATGAACTCGAGCTGCATGGCGGCCACTGGGATCAGTAAGCACATCACCTACACTGAGAAGGCCTCGCTCTATAACCCAACCGAAGGGAATTCGCGGCTCAGCTCTCTTTGAGGGAGCCTCCGTTACTTCATCATCGTTTGCGGGCTGAACCGACTTTATGCGCCGTAATGCTACCTTCGCATACTCAGGGTCTCGCTCAATTCCAATCCAGTGTCGCTTTAAACGTTTTGCAACAGCACCGGTAGTACCACTACCAAAGAAAGGATCAAGAACAACATCACCAGGTTTTGTCGAAGCTAACAGAACGCGATGCAGGAGAGACTCAGGTTTTTGAGTAGGATGCGCTTTCTTACCATCTGGTCCTTTAATTCGTTCACGGCCCGTGCAGATTGGCAGGGTCCAATCACTGCGCATTTGGAGCCCATCATTGAGAGATTTCATCCCATCATAATTGAAGTAATGACGACTGCTCTCATCCCTTGAACACCAAATTAAGGTCTCATGCGCATTCGTAAAGCGCCGCCCTTTAAAGTTCGGCATCGGGTTTGTTTTATTCCAAACAATATCATTAAGAACCCAAAAGCCTAAATCTTGGAGTGCGGAACCCACTCGAAAAATATTGTGGTAAGCACCGATTGTCCAAAGAGTGCCATCAGGGGTGAGTAGTCGGCGAGCTTCTGCTAACCATGCACGTGTAAAAGTATCGTATTCCGAAAAACTGGAGAACTTATCCCAATCGTCATCCACTGCATCCACCACACTATCGTTTGGACGTCGTAATTCCCCGGACAGTTGGAGGTTGTAAGGAGGATCAGCAAAAATTACATCGACCGAACCGGCTGGCAGCTTGGACATCTCTTCAATACAGTCACCAATGATAATTTTATCAAGCACAGATCACGCCCCCAAAGTGGATATACACAAAGTTATCCACAATCTGACTCGCGTCAAGAATCTAGTAGAGTCAAAAGCTTGGAGACAGGTTTGAAAGTTCTACGGTGATGTATTGTTGGGCCTAAATCTAACAACGCACGACTATGCTCTGCCACACCATATCCTGCGTTGCGCTCCCAGCCATATCCAGGATATTGGGTGGCGAGCTGCGCCATATAGCGATCTCGAGATACCTTGGCGTAAATTGACGCAGCTGCGATAGAGGCAGATTTTCCGTCTCCTTTTACAACAGTTTGTGCGGCGCAAGGTACATTAGGTGACTGATTTCCATCGATCAGGGCAAGCGCTACAGGCTGATCAGCTAAAAGTTCCAAGTTGGAGATTGCACGCTCCATAGCCAGTTTGGTTGCTTGTAAAATGTTAATCTCGTCAATTTCCTCAACAGTTGCCTCACCCAGAGCGACAATTCCATAATCTTGAATTTTAAGAAAAATCTTTTCCCTACTGTTTTTACTCAATTTTTTTGAATCATTTAATTGATCCAAAAAACTTTGGGGCGCATTGCGACCAAAAAGCCAAACAGCGCACGCGAAAACGGGGCCCGCCCACGGACCCCGTCCCACCTCGTCAACACCAACAATAATCCCAGATACGCCTCTCCTCTGAGCGGCCTTCTCTAAAGAGAAGTCTGGCATTGATGTATCAACTCTACTGTGCGGCCTTCGCCGCCCTTGGCGGCCAGTCTACCTGCCGACGTAGCTCTAGGCGTGCAATTTGCTGGCGATGCACCTCGTCTGGACCATCAGCAAAACGAAGTGCACGCATGCGGCTCCACATGTATGACAGTTTAAAAGCCTGACTCATTGCTCCACCACCGTGAGCTTGCATTGCATCATCAATAACTTGAAGAGCCATATTTGGAGCCGCTACTTTGATCATGGCAATTTCTTGCCTTGCCTCTTTATTGCCTACCGTATCCATCATATGAGCGGCCTTGAGGGTTAATAGCCGGCACATCTCAATATTTATGCGAGCGTTCGCAACCCGCTCCATGAAGTTATCTCGTTCAGCTAAAGCTTTCCCCCATGTCACCCGCTCTGTCCCTCGGTGACACATCATCTCAAGCGCACGTTCAGCAACTCCAATGATGCGCATGCAATGGTGAATCCGTCCCGGGCCCAATCGACCTTGAGCAATCTCGAAGCCTCTACCTTCACCCAAGAGGATATTCTCTGCAGGCACCCTAACATTATCAAATAATACCTGACCGTGCCCATGTGGCGCGTCATCGAAGCCCATAACAAGAAGCATTTTTTCTATCGTAATACCCGGTGTATCGCGGGGCACTAAAATCATAGACTGTTGACGATAAGTTGGGGCTGAGGGGTCTGTCTTGCCCATCAGGATTAAGATCTTGCAACGAGGGTCGCCAATGCCACTGGTCCACCATTTTCTGCCGTTGATCACATACTCGTCACCATCACGCTCGATACGACAGGCAATATTGGTTGCATCTGAGGAAGCTACGGCCGGTTCTGTCATAGCAAATGCTGAGCGCATTTCACCATTCAGAAGAGGCTCAAGCCATTCTTTCTTTTGTCCAGAAGTTCCATAACGCTCCAGCACCTCCATGTTACCGGTGTCTGGTGCGGAACAGTTAAAAGCTTCGGGAGCCCAGTGAACCTTTCCCATAATCTCGCATACAGGCGCATATTCTAAATTGGTTAGCCCAGCTCCGTTCAAACTCTCTGGAAGAAAATAATTCCAAAGGCCCTCGTCTTTCGCCTTTTGCTTTACTTCCTCCAGTATCGGAACGACCTTCCATCGATTTCCGCCCTCATCGAGTTGATCATAATATTTCTGTTCATTGGGGTAGACATACCGATCCATAAAATCTTCTACGCGTGCACAGACTTCCTTAGTCTGGTCTGAATATTCAAACTCCATGCAAATTCCTCCAGGGCGTGACATCAAAACTTAAACATTGCAACTCTAGCCGTATGCATAGCGCCACGCCAAGTGTATCAGGTCACTAACTAAAAATATTTCAAAGTGGGTTTCGAAAAAATTCCCCAAAAATTACGCCTTATGCACTCAATTGAACTTAGCAATTTCCACAAGCTCTTTATCTGTGAGTAAGATCAGATAACATCTACTTGGAACACTCTCAGCAGGACGACTTCAAGCAATGGTTGATACGTTCGACTACATAATTGTTGGTGCAGGCTCAGCGGGTTGCGTTTTGGCCAACCGACTTTCAGCAAATCCAAAAGTTTCCGTACTGCTCCTAGAAGCAGGTGGTGAAGACAAAAATTTTTGGATTCATGCTCCAAGTGGTTTTGCAAAACTCATGAATGACCCAAGGTTCAATTGGCTCTTCGAGACCGATCCTCATCCTGCTACTGGTGACCGCAAAATTCCAATCCCACGAGGAAAGGTTTTGGGAGGCTCTTCTTCGATCAATGGCCTTCTTTATGTGCGAGGACAAGCCCGAGACTATGATGGATGGTCGCAACTTGGAAATAGAGGCTGGTCTTTTCAAGATATACTCCCCTACTTCAAACGGTCAGAAGATTTTTATGGCGGGGAAGATGAATTTCATGGAGCAGACGGGCCATTAACGGTTTCAGAACCAGCTGAAGACCACCCTCTAGATCGGATTTTTTTAGAGGCCTGCAGCCAAGCAGGGCATCAAATAGGCCACGACTATAATGGTCGCTCTCAAGAAGGTTTCACAAAAAGTCAGTCCACTACCTTTGGAAATAAGCGGCGAAGCACAGCTGCTGCATTCCTGGAACCAGTGCGGCACCGCCCCAATCTCAGAGTGCAGACTAATGCGTTGACTGAGAGAATTATTTTTGAAGGAAAACGTGCTGTTGGCGTAGCGTACCGCACTAATGACAAATTGACTGAGGCACGCGCGATCGGGGAAGTAATCCTATCGGCTGGAGCGGTTCAATCCCCTCAACTTCTCGAGCTTTCTGGTATTGGTGATCCCGAAATTATCAAAGCAGCAGGAATAGAAGTATTTCATGCCCTCCCGGGAGTTGGCGAAAATTATCAAGATCACTTTGCGTGTCGTGTTAATTGGCGAATGAAAAATATTCGCACCTTCAATGAGCGCGCCCAGGGGCTACGAAAGCTTTGGGAAGGCTTACGTTACCTCACTGCAAAGCAAGGACTTCTGGCAAATACTGCTGCAAATGTTATGGGATTTGCCAAAACTCGGCCCGAACTCGAGACCCCAGATGTACAATTTTTCATGACACCTGCTAGTTTCAAAAATGCAGGAGACCGGGTGCTCGACCCTGAGCCTGGAATGACTGTTGGACCGTGCCAACTCAGACCAGAAAGTAGAGGAACTATCCATATAAGATCGTCAAACCCTCATATGGCACCTTCGATCCGCCCCAACTTTCTGACTGTGAAAAATGATGGAGATACATTTGTAGCCGCCATCAAGTTAATCAGAGAAATTGCAGAGCAGTCTGCACTTCAACCCTACATCTCCCTTGAAATGAACCCTGGCCATTCCTGCCAGTCTGATGATGAAATTTTAGATTATGTTCGCCAGACAGGCCAAACAGTTTATCATCCTGTAGGCACTGCAAAAATGGGGCCCATTGGAGACAAAAAAGCAGTAGTTGACGACAGACTACGAGTTAAGGGTATAGATAGACTCAGGGTGGTTGATGCATCAATCATGCCCCTTCTCGTATCCGGCAATACCAATGCTCCAGTCATTATGATTGCAGAGAAAGCGGCTGATATGATTACAGAGGACGCCAATGCTACTTCTTAGCCACAATCAATAACTGAATTAAAAAAGAAGCTGGGTTTGCACTCAAAAAGGCCGTGTTTCCATTAAGACTGTCACTGCATCATCCTTTGAGAAACGTCTCTATGTCATCAGGCGTTTCTACGTTGGAAGACGACAGTTCAGGGTTAATGCGCCTGACCATTCCAGAAAGCACTTTTCCACACCCTATTTCCACCAGTTCTTCCACGCCCATTTCACCCATTGAAATTACGCACTCACGCCAGCGAACAGTTGCCGTTACTTGCTGAGTTAATAAACGCTTTATTTCATCAGGCTCTGCAACTGGTTTCGCAGTAACATTTGAAACAAGTGGAACAACAGGAGCTGACATCTGGGTTGTCTCAAAAGCTTCTGCCATAATATCCGCAACTTTGGTCAACAAAGAACAATGAAAAGGGGCAGATACTGGCAGCATTATTGCCCGCCGAGCTCCCCTTGCCTTAGCAGCCTCTACTGCACGTTCGACGGCTTCTTTTGATCCAGAGACAACAACTTGACCGGGGGCATTATCGTTAGCAACATCACATACTTGGCCTTGACTTCCTTCAAAGGCAGCTTCCTTCGCTGCATCAAGGTCCAAACCTAAAAGAGCTGCCATCGCGCCTTCACCTGCAGGTACAGCTGTCTGCATTGCTTGGCCACGTAACTTCAACAGTCGGGCGGCATCTGCAAGACCTAAAGCACCAGCAGCAGCCAAAGCTGAATATTCACCAAGCGAATGCCCGGCAATTAGTTTTGCAGATACTCCGAGATCGAACCCCGCTTCCGCTTCAAGCACGCGGATAATGGCCACACTGTTAGCCATAAGGGCTGGCTGAGTATTTTCGGTAAGAGTTAAATCCTCCATTGGCCCCTGAAACATTAAGCCAGAAAGATTCTGGGAAAGAGCGTCATCAACCTCCTGAAAAACTTCCCTAGCAGCAGGAAAGGCCTCAGCCAATAATTTCCCCATCCCAACCGTCTGGGATCCCTGCCCAGGAAAAACAAAAGCTCTAACCATTTTTCAGTCTCTTTACACAGATATTTGAACCACTAAGAACGCCGTCTGTCCGCCAAATTGTCAAGCAGAGGCATGGTAATAATCTCTATTAGTCATCGTCGGCGAAGGTACAGGTAGTAAGATGGCCGTGTATATTCTTAAGGTTAAAGCCCCTTAATCATTAGCTCAGCAATCTGACGCCCATATAACGCAGGGTCCTCCAATGGTTCTCCTGCAGCAATTCGAGCCTGATCCAATAGAACGTTGGCATAGAGTGTTATTTCTTCGTCCATACTTTCTTGAGAAGACTTTTTTGATAAACCTTGTATCAGAGGGTGCTTTGGATTCAATTCAAGAATTCTCGCAGAATTAGGTACCGCCTCCCCATGCTGTTGCAACATTCTGGACAAATGCAAATCGAGATCACCATCATCAGCTACTATACATACCGGGCTATCAGTCAGCCTTTTGCTAACTCTAACGTCCTTCACCGCAGAACTGAGGGCACCTTTAATTTTTTCAATTAAGGGATCTATGTCGGAAGTCACTTCATCTTTTTCAGAATCCGTTTCTTCAATTTTATCTAAATCTTCACCCCCCTGAGTAACAGAGCGAATAGGTTTATTATCAAAGACACCAACTGCCCCAGGCCAGAAATCATCAACTGGATCTGTCAGCAGCAAAACCTCGATGCCCCTGGACTTAAAACCTTCAACTTGAGGACTGTTAGCCAAATTACGGCCAGCCTCACCTGTGATAAAATAGATGGCTTCCTGACCATCCTTCATGCGAGAAATATAATCTTCAAGGCTTACTAAATCACTGCTTTCAGTAGTTCTGAAGCGACATAATTTCAGTAAGGCTTCTCGGTTGTTTACGTCTTCGTAGACACCCTCTTTAAGAACTGCACCGAAGTTTTCCCAAAAGTCAGAGTAGCCCTCTGGATCCGTCTTAGCCCCATCTTCAATCTCACGCAGAACCCGGCGCACAACTCCTGTCCGTATTTGTTGGAGAACAGAGTTACGCTGCAACATTTCACGGCTAACATTGAGTGGAAGGTCTTCGGAATCGATAACTCCAACGAGAAACCTTAAATAACCGGGTAAAAGTTCGTCCGCTTCCTCAGTTATAAACACACGTCTGACGTATAATTTGACCCGATTTTTTCTTTCAGGATTAAACAAGTTGAAAGGTTTAACTGAAGGTAAATAGAGCAACCCTGCATATTCTAGTGCCCCCTCAGCCTTCCAATGGATCGTCTTCCAAGGTCCTTCACCCATACCGCCGACATGGGAATAAAATTCCTTATGGGCCTCATCTGACGTTTCCGTTTTTGACAGAGTCCAAATTGCCCGGCCTGCATTAGCTTGCTCACCCTTATCTTTTGGATCTTCAGAAAGCAAAACAGGAATTGGAATATGGTCAGAATATGACTTGATGATATGCCTAAGCCTGAAGGCCTCAAGAAACTCAGCTTCGTCATCTTTAAGTGTAAGAATTATGTCGGTTCCGCGCGAGGACTTTTCAGATTGCTCAATCGAGTACGCACCTTCACCGTCTGACTTCCAGAGCCAGGCTTGCGTGTCGCCTGCCTTTTTTGTGAGTGCCTCGACCGAAGCTGCCACCATAAAAGTTGAATAAAAGCCTATTCCGAATTGTCCAATAATGTGAGCGCTTGATTTATCGGACGAGCTCGCAGCCTCCAGTGTCTCTAGAAAGTCGGAGGCTCCAGACTTGGCAATCGACCCCAAATATTTAATGAGGTCATCACGATCCATGCCAATACCGTTATCAGAAACAATCAAACGACGATTTTCTTTATCAATCCTAATTTGGACCTCAAAATTCGAATCACCATCAATCAAGGTGGGATCCGCAATAGCTGCGTAGCGCAGACGATCGCAGGCATCGGAAGCATTAGAAATCAATTCTCGCAGAAAAATCTCTTTTTCTGAATAAACAGAATGCGCCATTAATCGCAAAAGCCGACCAACTTCAGCTTGGAATTCCTTAGTTTCAGCGCCAACACTCATTTTTACTGCCCTTATTAGTCATATTTGTCTCTAGATTGAGAATATTGGTACACAGGCTGCAAGCCGCAACCCTCGCCAAATTCAAAATCGCGAGCTAATTTTTCACAGAGGAAATTCTCGATCGAAAAATGTGAAAGTTAACTCTTGATTTTCGAGGATAAAAAAATAGGCAGTGAACCACTTGGTCGACACGCACCACCAGGTGGAAAAATTGTTGCCCTTTTAGGACCGACAAATACTGGCAAGACCCATTTTACGATGGAGAGGCTTCTCTCACATCCTTCTGGGATGATCGGCTTTCCATTGCGCTTGCTTGCTAGAGAAAATTATGACCGAGCGATTGCGTTTAAAGGCAAAGGAGCTGTTGCATTAGTAACCGGTGAAGAAAAGATCATTCCACCTTATGCTAAGTATTTTGTATGCACCGTGGAGGCAATGCCCCTCGAATTAGAGGTCGACTTTCTAGCTGTAGACGAAATCCAGATGGCCGCAGACCCAGAGCGCGGACATATTTTTACTGATCGTCTTCTTAATGCGCGTGGAAAAGTTGAAACCTTTTTCATGGGCGCGGACACTGCGAGACCATTGGTAAAAGCTCTAATACCGAAGGTCGAGATGCTTAGTCGGCCTAGGCTGTCCAGACTAACTTATCAGGGCTACCGGAAAATTTCACGGTTGCCACGGCGGTCTGCTGTAGTCGCATTTTCAATCAACGAAGTATATCGCATTGCCGAAACAGCTCGCAGACAACGAGGTGGCGCCGCCGTTGTTATGGGAGCGTTAAGCCCTCGAGCTCGGAACGCGCAAGTAGCACTTTATCAAGAAGGCGAGGTTGATTACCTGATTGCAACAGACGCAATCGGTATGGGCCTGAACATGGACGTAAATCATGTTGCATTCGCGGGCCTATCGAAATTCGATGGTAATCGGCCCCGGCGCCTAGCTGCATCTGAGATTGGCCAAATAGCTGGAAGAGCTGGTCGTAATATGCAGGATGGAGGATTTGGCCCAACCGGAGAAGTTCAAGAAATTGAGCAAGAGGTTATAGAGCGTGTTGAAGAGCATAGATTCCACACACTAAAGCGTTTTTTCTGGCGCAATAACGAACTTGATTTCCGAAGCCTTGCACAACTTAAGCAAAGCTTAGAAGTCCCTCCTCCGTCATCATTGCTTGCTCGTGGTAGAGAGGGAGATGATGCTGCCTCTCTCTCTGCTCTTATGCGGGATGAAGAGGTGGTAGCAAAGGCCAATAGTAAAGTTTCAGTGAAAACGCTTTGGGAAGTCTGTCAAATCCCAGATTTCAGAAAAACACTTACTGACAGCCATACTCGACTATTGAGTGAAATTTATCTTCGTCTGCTTTCTCACAATCACCTCGATGAAAACTGGATAGCAAAGCACATAGATCGCCTAGACAGATCTGATGGCGATATTGACTTACTAATGGCTCGGATCGCTGGAATTCGGGTATGGACCTACATAAGCCATAAACCAGGTTGGCTACACGATGCCATTCATTGGCAAGAAAGAAGTAGGAGTATCGAAGATAGGCTGTCAGATGCCCTTCATGATCGCCTCACCCAACGATTTGTTGACCGCAGATCAGCTGTGATCGTCAGAAAACTCTCAAACGGCTCAGAACTACTTGGAGGAGTTGACTCAGACGGTTGTGTAATAGTTGAAGGAAAACCAGTGGGAAGACTGGAAGGCTTTACTCTCAAACTAGATGACAGCTCCGGATTTATCGAAGATCGAAGAGCGCTAAAAAGTGCTGCCCTCCGAATTGTGCAATCCGCAGCTTCTGAACATATAACCCGATGTATAACCTCAGAAGATGAGCAATTTCGCTTAGATGATCAGGGATTTGTTCACTGGTCTGGGGGCCGCATTGCCAAACTTAAGGCTGGAAAAAGCCCAATCTTCCCTGAATTTGAATTAATCGCTACCGACATTTTAAATAGTCCGCTGCAAAAAGAAGTAATGATCCGCATTCAGGCTTGGCTTGAAGCGTGGGGCTCAAGAACATTAGCACCAATAATTCGTCTCAAATCCAAAGATCTCTCTGCTGCAGGCCGCGGCTTAGCGTTCCAACTTGAAGAACAATTAGGATGGCTAGAACGGAAGAGCGTAAGCACTCAAATTAAATTACTGAACAAGAGTGATCGCCAAGCACTGAAATCAGCAGGCTTTCGTATTGGTCATCTAGCTATATGGGCTCCACCAATCTTGCTTGGCAAAGCAGCGCGTGCAAGGCAGATGCTGGCACGACTTCAAGGGATGGAGATCAGGCGTCCCCCTAAACGTTCCTTCCTTCTAGATTGTCCAAAGACACAAAATGAAGCGATGGCCCTAGCGCTCTCAGGGTTTGTGATTTTGGGACAATACGCTCTCCGAATAGATCGAGCGGAAAAGTTAGCCTCTATTACTTATGGTCAGGCACATAAAGGTCATAAAATCATTCCATCTAAAATCGCAGAAAAAGTTGGCCTTGATGAAGACCGCCTCCCTGCCCTTTTGATTGGTTTAGGGTTTCACCAACATATGGATGAGGAGGGGAAAAGATATTTCCAGCCAGGTCGCTCAAAGAACAAAAATTCAAAGCGAAAAATACCTTCGCAGCATCACATTCGCAAAAAGCCGATTAATCCAGACTCTCCTTTCGCACCCCTGAAAGAGCTTAATAATGTCTCAAAGTGATACCCAACGCTTAGATGCATGGCTCTGGAAAGCCCGTTTTTTTAAAACACGTGCACTATCAACTGCTATGATTTCTAAGGGACGGGTAAGAATAAATGGCAACCGGGTACAAAAACCTAGTCGTCAAATACGTGCTGGCGACGTTCTCACATTTCCTCAAGGTAACTACGTTCGCGTTATCCGTGTTCTCGGCTTTGCAGAACGCAGAGGACCTGCCAAGGAGTCAGTTTATTTGTACGAACATGTATGTGAGACTATTTAAATGGGGTCTAAAGAGGAATTCCTATGGGCATTAAACTTGCAGTTGTAACAGTAACCCCGCTTCAGCAAAATTGTTCAATTTTGTGGTGTGAAGAAACACTCCAGGCTGCAATTATTGATCCTGGTGGAGATGCACATCTAATCGAGCAAGCGGTAGATCAGGTTGGTGTAAGCGTTGAAAAAATTCTATTGACTCATGGGCATATCGACCATGCTGCGGCTGCCACTCAAATTTCGCAACGATACGAAGTCGATATTGAAGGGCCTGAAAAAGCTGATGAAAGTTTTCTACAAAGCTTACCTGAACAGGGTAAGAAATGGGGCATCCCCGCCCTGCCAGTGAACCCAACTCGCTGGCTTTCTCATGGTGATAAGGTGAATGTTGGCAATTTAGAGTTAGATGTTAAACACTGTCCGGGGCATACTCCGGGTCATGTTGTTTTCCTCTACCATCCACAAAAAATTGCTGTTGTAGGCGATGTTATCTTTCAGGGGTCAATTGGCAGAACAGATCTACCTCTTGGTGACCACGATCAACTCCTGACTTCTATTCGCGATCAAATTCTAACATTGGATGATGACTGGGGGTTTTTGCCCGGCCATGGCCCTACTTCAACAATCGGCCAGGAACGTAATTCTAATCCTTTTCTTCAAGGACTTTGACCACCAGATTTGAAAAGAGGGAAATGGTCTATTTTTTCTAATGTAAACAAAGGATAAATTTCAATGCGCTTAACCCGCAATGGCCAGACATCCAGAAATGGCTACTAGAAATATGGTCAACCGCCGGTAAAACGATTCCGAAGCCAATATGAATAGCCGCCTTCCCACTAAAAACCCTGCCATATAAATGGGAATGAAGCTTGCAGACACTATCCAGCCGTTCAAACCGACAAGCCCGTCAGACAGTTCAAATAAGAAAAGTATAACTAATTGGCTAATCACAACAACGGAGACATATAAGGCTAATGTGGCTCTCGTGCGAGTTGCGCCCTCATCTCTGGCTAAAATGTAAAGGACCATTGGTGGACCAATAAGGCTAGTAGCACCCCCAACTAGCCCGCCAAAAAACCCAACAAAAGCCGCAAATGAAATGCCTCCTCCGCGCCAGCGAAGTCCCAGTGCTATGAATGAAATAAAAACAAGAATCAAAGCTCCAGATATTTTTCGCAGTATTTCTTCATCCGTTATGTGAAGCAAATAAGTTCCTAAAGGCAATAAAATAACCGCGGAAATTGCAGCAACCAAGGAGCGCTTGCGGTCAGCCGCAGACCAAATTCCTCCAACCAGAGTTGCTGCAGCAAAAGCATCACAGATGGCCACAGTAACAACAGCGGAGGGAAGTCCGTAAATAAGTGATAGAGGGCCTATCATTACAAGCCCTGCACCAAATCCTGAAAATCCTCTTACGGCCCCGGCAACAAAGACGCAGATGCCTGCTAAAATAACGAGGTGGCTCAAGCCAACCCAAGCTTCTCTGCTAGCCCAATGCGCTGCAACTTACCCGTTGCTCCTTTAGGAATTTCTTCAAGAATCAAAACTTTTCGTGGGATTTTGTAATCCGCCAAGCGCTCCCGCAAAAATTGTCGGATATCCGCTTCACTTGCTTCCTGACCTTCTCGAAGAACAACGGCCGCGGCCACCTCTTCTCCCAAGGATTTGTGAGGCATAGCAAAGGTTACACATTGGGCAACAGCCGGATGATCCATAATGACTTCATCAACTTCTAGAGGGCTAACCTTTTCGCCACCGCGATTTATTATTTCTTTGAGACGGCCAGTGAGGCGAAGGTAACCCTCATCGTCAATTGTGCCTTGATCACCAGTTCGGAACCAGCCATTGCTAAAGGCGGTAGCATTAGCATCCGGATTATTCTCATAGCCCTTAGTAACATTTGGACCACGTATAACAACTTCACCGATTTCACCGGCAGATAATAAAATCCCTTTACCATCCATGATGGCAACTTCTGGTCCAGCCGCAATACCCACAAAACCAGGCTTACGAATTGCGGGGGGCAGTGGGTTTGAGGCCATTTGATGAGCGGCTTCAGTCATTCCATAGCTTTCAATAACTGGAGCGCCAAAGGTTTCCTCAAGCGCAGTCATTACTTGAGGTGGAAGACTTGATGAGGAAGACCTGATTAGCCGTAGTCGCAACTTGTCAACGATTTCTTGATTACGCGGCGCACGTCCAAGAATTGCCTGATGCATTGTTGGGACAGCCGTGTACCAAGTCGGATCAACCTCCTCTAACCACCCAAAAGCTTTAAGGGCGTTAAAACCGGGAGCGCACGAGACCGAGGCTCCCGCGGCAAGAGAAGACAATACTGCTGCAATCAAACCGTGGATATGGAACAGAGGCATAATATTTAAGCAGCGATCATTGGAAGTAAGTTTTAATGTGCTACCAATATGAAGAGCTGATGCGGTAACATTTTCGTGGCTAAGCGGAACTATTTTTGGACGCGAAGTTGTGCCAGATGTATGCAAAACTAGCGCCGTGTCAGCAGGTGCCGCAAAACCAGTAGTGGCTGCTCTTTCTCCATTCCTAGCAGCTTCAGAGAAGAGCCGAAATGCTCCCACTGGCCCACCAGAATTTGGAACCAATCGTAATACTGGTATTCCTAACTTTTGAGCCACCCCAACCACTGGCCCCGCCTCATCCTCAGCTAGTATAATTGCCCGTGCATTGAGGTCTTCAAGATAGAATTCAAATTCCTGCTGACCGTAAGCAGGGTTAAGAGGTGCAGTTGTTGCAGAGCAAGCAACCGAAACAAATGCTGATGCCATATACGGCCCGTTTGGAAGAACTATTGCTACTCGGTCATTTCGGCCAATACCAAAAGTATTTAAATCTGTATGAACGTCGTTAATGAGGCTCTTTAGGCTCTCATAGTTCAAAGGAGAACGGCCTGCTGCCTCACTCCGAGGCATATCGATCGCTACATCGCTGTCCCCCTGAGCCTCTATTAAATCATATATCGTCTGGGTCATTGCCCCACTCCACCGCTCAGAGAAAAATTTTAAATTGAGACCTACTCTACCATTTAAGTCAGAAAAACCACTGACTCTTTTTTTAAGAGTTTTCACATCATCCCGTTCCAGAAACTTCTTCCCAAAAATACATATAAGACAAAAAAAACTCAGAAGGTTACTGGTCTAAAAACAAGCTGTTTGCTGTTTGAACAGGATCTAAAGGGCGAAAACTCAAAACCTCAAAATAACTAAGACTTTTTAGGCGAGCTTAATATCCATTTGGAGACTCATAAATAGCCAGCTTTCAATAAGTCCTTCATATGGATGATAGCTAATAAGGAAGCATCATCAACAACTAAGAGGTTTGAGATCCGCTTATCTGTCATTACTCCGATGACATCTGCCATACGCATATCAGGAGTCGCTACAGCGGGGCTGCTACTCATAATGTCAACGGCAGTTTTTTCAAAAAAATCTGAGTCGAACGCTCGGCGAAGATCACCATCGGTTATGCATCCTAAGAGCTTCGACTCTTTTCCCAACACTCCAACGCAACCCATGCCGCCGTCAGCAATGGCTGATATTACGTCAGCAGCTTTAGTAGATGAAGTAACTACAGGTGGTGCAGGTTGATCAATTAACCAATCTGAAACACGCTGAAGTTGCAGACCTAGCTTCCCTCCAGGGTGTACCATCCCAAAATCTTCGGAGGTAAAACCTCTTTTCTCCATTACAGCAACCGCCAGAGCATCGCCTAGAGCAAGTGTCATTGTTGTTGAGGTTGTGGGGGCAAGACCATTTGGACACGCCTCTTCAACATCTGGCAAAGTCAGTAAAATGTTTGAAATCGAGCCAAGTAGGCTATTTTTGCGTTTTGTAATCCCAACAATTGGTATTGATACCCGACGGGCAAAGGAAAGTATGTCCCGCATTTCCCGCGTATCACCAGAATTGGATATTGCTAAAAGCGCTCCGGCACCATTCAACATACCTAGATCGCCATGGCTGGCCTCTGTTGGATGCACAAAGAAAGCAGGTGTTCCCGTAGAGGCAAAGGTTGCTGCTATTTTTGAACCGATATGCCCAGACTTACCCACCCCGGTAACAACACAATACCCAGTATTTTTTAGGAAAGCATCGACAGCCAAGGAAAAATTCTGATCCATGGAAGCCTTCAACGCTTCTAAACCATGGATCTCTGCGTCAACTAAATCCCTCGCAACCTCAATAGCTGATTTTGCGGTATGTTTTGTGGAGGAAGTCATCATAAAACCGCGTAGCAGATTTAAAACCTTGCCTGCAAGCTTATTATGAACAGCATGGATTGCTCTCCGAGCAAAATTCGCGATCAAAATCAGTGAAGATTTCTAAATACAATATTAAATTAATGTTCTTCGATTGGGATCTTTTAAAACATTGAAAAACATCTTGATGCTATAGAATAACATCGCCATTTCCTCTGTGCATTCGCTTTGAAATTTTTGGAATAAATTTTCGAGATGTCGAGTTACATTAAAACCTTTGTGTTCATTTCAATAATGACCGCATTATTTGGAATCATAGGCCTTCTTCTCGGAGGAGCTGAAGGAATGGTTATTGCTCTTTTTGTAGCTATCGCCATGAACATTTTTGCTTACTGGAACTCAGATAAATTAGCTCTCCGAATTTATTCGGCCAGACCGATTAATCGTTCCTCGGCACCAAATCTTTTTAATATTGTAGAAAATTTGTCAGCAAGAGCTGCACTACCAACACCAAAAATATACATTATTGATAATCCACAGCCTAATGCCTTTGCTACAGGGCGCAATCCAGAAAACGCGGCAGTTGCCGCCACAACAGGGTTGCTTCAACACCTCTCTCACGAGGAAGTCACTGGCGTAATGGCTCATGAACTTGCCCATATAAAAAACCGTGACACACTCATAATGACGATAACTGCTAGTATTGCAGGAGCAATCTCTATGATTGCTAATTTTGCAGTATTCTTTGGAGGTCATCGAAATAATCCCATCGGCCTTTTGGGCACTCTCTTGATGATGATCCTTGCACCTATGGCGGCTGCAATTGTTCAGATGGCCATAAGCAGAACGAGGGAATATGAAGCAGATCGGATAGGGGCTCTTATCTGCGGAAATCCTCTTTGGCTGTCGTCAGCACTTTCTAAACTTCACTATTCAGCAGCAAAGGTTGACAATGAGCCAGCAGAAGCCAATCCGCAAACAGCACATATGTTTATCGTAAATCCCATACATGCTCAGGCCATCGATGGCCTGTTCTCCACCCATCCAGCAATGGAAAATCGCATAGCCAAGCTTGAAGAATTAGCAACCGAGATGGGAATTTCTAGCCCTAGAGTAAGCCCATGGGCTTAGACAACCCTCGTAGAGTAGCGCTTCAAATACTTGATGCGTGCTTGGGCAGAAAGGTGGCTCTCGATAGAGCATTCGATGGGGCTGCTGTTGAGCTAGAGGGACGAGATAGAGCTTTCGCGAGAACGTTGGTTGCAACAACATTACGACATCTCGGTCAGATTGACGTCATTTGCGAAAAATACCTAAGACGCCCAATACCAAAAAAAGCTCTCACTGTTCGAAATATCCTTCGGTTAGGTGTGGCCCAAGTTATATTCTTGAAAACGCCACCTCACGCCGCAGTTGGGGAAACAACGGCACTAGCTGATCATCGGGCAACTCAAAATTACAAAGGGCTGATTAATGCCGTACTACGAAGGGTAACAGAGGCAGGAAATTCATTGCTTGTTGAGCAAGATGCCGCCCGGCTCAATACTCCTGGCTGGTTATGGGAAAGTTGGATCAAAAGCTATGGGCGCGAATTAGCACGCGAGATTGCTAACGCTCATCTCACCGAACCACCTTTAGATTTAACAATTTTCACTAAAACAGCCGAAGAATGGGGAGCTTTGTTAGACGGAGAGATACTGCCAACGGGATCAGTTCGTCGTAAATCGGGTGGGCGAATAGAAACAATCGCTGGCTTTGATGAGGGAGCATGGGCCCCTCAAGATGCCGCCGCAGCACTTCCCGTTCGACTATTCGGAGATGTTTCGGGAAAACTTATTATCGATTTATGCGCAGCGCCCGGTGGAAAGACTGCCCAGCTCGCTGCAGGAGGCGCTGACGTTACTGCAATTGATTTAAATGAACGTCGCCTCCAACGCCTTAACTCCAATCTACAACGGTTGAATTTAACAGCTAAAACGGTTGTAGCTGATGCTCTAGAGTGGATGCCAGAAAAAGAAGCAGATGGTGTCCTCTTAGATGTTCCATGTTCTGCGACTGGAACAATTCGGCGTCACCCTGACCTGCCTTGGACTAAGTCGACTTCGGAGGTTAAAGCTCTTTTACCTATTCAAGCACAAATGCTTCGATCAGCGGCTAAAATGATTAAGCCCGGAGGCTTACTGATTTATGCATGCTGCTCCCTGCAGCCTGAGGAGGGAGAGCGTCAAATAAGCCAATTCTTGAAACACCATCCAGATTTCAGCAGGCAACCTATTACAGCAACGGACTCTCTTGGAATCCCGGAAGCAATTACCGCAGCCGGCGATTTGCGAACTCTTCCATCAATGTGGACAAGCATAGGAAGCATAGATGGGTTCTATGCTTCCCGACTGGTCAAAAAGCGCTAACGGTAAGATGACCAAGGAGTAAATATTTTTAAGAAGAATTACTCAAACTCTCTCAGTTACACGATGTTTGTCCTTATATGAAACCAACTGCGTGGCCGCCGTCTAGACCAATAACCTGTCCAGTTATGTATCCCGATGCATCGGATGCTAAAAACACCAATGGCCCATCCAGGTCTTCCTCCTGGCCAAGACGCCCCATAGGCACCCTGCTGATAAGGGCTTTGCCTGGCGGAGTTTCCCAATAATCTCGGTTCATATCTGTTTCAATATAACCAGGGGCTAGTGCATTTACCCGTACACGATACTTGGCTAACTCAGCTGCCATTTCGCGCGTTACATGATCAAGACCTGCTTTGGCAGCATTATAAGCAATAATTCCTGGATTTGTGCGCTGTCCAAGGATCGATGATATATTGACAATTGAGCCCCCCAAACCATGACCAACCATCGCCTTTGCCGCTGTCTGGGCTACTACCCAGGCACCAGTAAGGTTAACATCAATTACCGGATCCCATTCCGCCTCTGATACATCTAAAAGACGTTTGGTAATTGCGATCCCTGAATTATTAACGACAATGCGGATTGGCCCAAGCGCACCTTCAGCAAGTGAATAAGCCTCTTCAATACTAGAACGATCGGTAACATCCATAACAACTGGAAACGCCTTGCCGCCGAGTGATATCACCTCATCAGCGACTTCTTCTAACCTCTTAGAGTCACGGGCAGCCAACACAACATCCGCTCCAGCTTTTGCCAAAGCTAGTGCAAATCGTCGTCCTAAACCACGACTAGCACCAGTAACCAGTGCAGTACGGTTATCCAGCCTAAAAAGTTTTTCTGTCATTCTGCCTCCAATGGAGCAATCAACGGCACTCCAGGGACCTGAATGCCATTTGGTCTTCCATCTTCCGTAACACCTTCATAGGAATTAGTCATCCAGCTTGGCAGCGATGGTCCATCCGAGCAGGCCAGCCAAAGTCGCAAAAGATGCCTTCGATTTTCTACCAACTCAGAGTCTTCAAAAGCCGTACGGCTATGCCAAGTGAAGTGATTACAAACAAACTGCATATCACCTGGCTGAAAAATCATCTTGAGGTTAATGCCCTCTTCATTGGCGATTTCATCGATGAGATCTAAAGCTTTAGTTTGCTCATCAGTAAGAGGTGGGGCGCCAGGTAACAATTGACCTTTTCGGATGGCGCTTCGAACATAGTGCGAGATCACTCGACCAGCATGCGGCATGAAGATAGGTACCTCCGCCCAAGGCTCTTTACCTTCTGGTATTTCGCCCCATCGAGTGCGGTAAAACGGCTGTAAAAGTACCTTCATTGCCTCTGGGGAACGCTTGATAACTTCATTATAAACGGTTGTTGAACTGACTATGGATGACATTCCTCCAGATTTGGCTGGACGCCAACAGAGAAGTCCAACTAAATCACTAGGGGCAGTGGGGTATGGAAGCCGCGCCGAAGTTTGGTATCCTCGAGGCAGAGGATCGTCATAATTCAAACCAAGGTTTTTAACGTG
>VMCJ01000010.1 GCA_008081395.1 Rhodospirillales bacterium
TCAGGAGTTTGCTCACCAAAAAGCAGTACCTCCATATTGTCAGGGCGAACTGCAGCACAGCTTAATACTGAAAAGGGAGCACCAACGCGATCTGAGGTTGTATGAATACATCGCGCAATCACTTCTTTACCAGAGCCACTAGGGCCTTGGATTAAAATACGACTATTAACCTTAGCCAGTTTCTCAATCTGCGAGCGAAGAAATGACATTGCTGGAGAGTTGCCAATTAAGTGCCATTCTTTACGATTTGCCTCCTTCAGCTGAGCAACTTCAGCACGAAGGTTTGCTGCCTCAAATGCTCTTTCGACAGCAATTATCATTCTATCCGCCGAGAAAGGCTTTTCGACGAAGTTATATGCCCCATCTTGAATGGCACGAACGGCCGTATCAATATCAGCATGCCCACTCATCATCAGTATTACCGTCTGAGGCGCTTCCTGCAAAATTTCATTGATAAGCTGTAACCCGTCGAGACGACTGCGCTCGAGCCAAACATCTAAAATCACCACTTTAGGATTAGATTTGCTTAAGACCTCTAATGCAACATCAGAATTCTGAGCCGTAACGACCTTGTACCCTTCGTCTTCAAGGATACCGGAAACTTGCAAACAGATATCGTCCTCGTCGTCGACGACAAGTACATCAGCATTCATGTCGTCTTCTCACCTTCTGTAGGAGCCGGCTCATCCTGAATATCTACTGACATTTTATTATTCACCGGCAATTGGATCTCAATAGCAGCGCCCCCATCATTTCTATTATAAATCCGCAGAGTCCCGCGATGCTCGTCTATTATCCGTTGAACTATAGCAAGTCCTAATCCAGACCCCTCATCCTTTGTCGTAACGTAAGGCTCTAGCGCACTCTCTAACACGTCTGGAGCAAACCCAGCCCCATTATCTGCACATGTTATTACAATCGAGCCATTTTCAATGAACACAGCCAATTCAATATTTGGAATAAAATCAGAGCTTTCTTTTTCGGCACGCCCTATCACGGAATGCACGGCATTTATAATAATATTATTGAAAGCTCGGATAATTTGATCTGGATCACAATCCGCAAATGCACCATTTTCAGGAATTTTAAGTTTGAATGATACAGCTTGGTGTTCCGCTTCTAAGAGAAAAACTGCCTCTTGTGCTAACTCACAAATATTAATGAGGCGCAGCTTCGGAGCTGGCAACCGAGCAAAATCCGAAAACTCATCAACCATGCTTCGGAGCGCTGAAACCTGACGAATAATAGTTTCACAGCATAGTGAAAAAATATCCGGATCGTTTTGGATGGTTTTCAAATAACGTCGCTTCAGACGCTCTGCAGATAGTTGTATCGGTGTTAAGGGGTTTTTAATCTCATGGGCTATTCGACGTGCTACACCGGCCCAAGCTGCCTGACGCTTTGCCTGTAAAAGATCGGTGATATCGGTAAAAGTAATCACCTGCCCACCTACATTTTCTCCAGATACAGGCACCGTACGCGCAAGTAGAACACGCTGACGGCCACCTCGCACAATTTGGACCTCTCGTTCTTGACGACCAGCAAAGTTGCTTATTTCGAGTAGCTCTGGAGCAACCTCTGACAAATTTCTTTGAATAATTTCCCTGCCTTTAACACCGAGGGCTTCCAGTGCATAAGGATTGGCGGTCCTTATCATCCCTGCATCGTCAATCCCAATTACTCCTGATGCTACCCCATCCAAAACAGCACCAGTAAATCGCCGCCTGCGATCCATTTCTTGGTTAGCTAAAATCAACTCATCTCGTTGTGTGTCAAGTTGAGCTGTCATGCGATTGAAACTTACCAGAAGATTACCAATTTCGTCCGTGTGAGGTCCAACGTTAACTCGAGCCTTTAGATTACCAGCACGCACTTGATCCGCAGCTGTTATGAGGTTCGACACCGGTTCAGCTAATACGCCTGCGAACATTAATCCTGCCCAAACAGAAGCAAGCGTAAAAACCAATCCAAAGAGCACATAAAATACGACTAAGCGGGCCTCAATAGAATTCCGAGCACCAACCGCATTCTGAAGGGCGGAAACCGCTGCGCTGACCCCCTCGACATGACTAGAAATTTGAGGATCTAGCGCTCGTCCTACAAGGAGAAAACGTTCGATATCAGCCAGCCAAAACAAAGCTCTTAAGCGATCTGGATTACCGCGTATGACTACAGGAGCACCACCAGTCGTTGCTGACTCAATAGCCCATTGCGGAACATTCGCACTGCGTAACTCTGCAACATCACCGGCCTTTGCATAGACCACGCCTTTTTTATCAAAAATTACTATTTCAATAAGGCCACGTCGATCTGCCAAGGTTTTAAGCGGTTCATCAAACTTCTTACGGTTAACAGCGGATGCTATTTTCTTCTCGGAGATAAAACTTCCAAGCGTGTAGGTGTCTCTGACAAGTCCCAGGCGGTAGTCACGCAAGTAAGCTCTTGCAATCGATAGAGAACGAACAGTTGCTTGCTCCGTTTTACCACTTATCCAACTTTCCAAACCCACATGCAAAATAGTAATTGAAAGAACAATAAGGGTTACGGTCGGCACAATAGAAACAACACCAAAAAGTGCTGCCACCTTGCCTTGCAAACGAGCCGCAGCCCCACCGTGTCGGCGCCGCTTAAGGAGCGCAAAAACTCTATAACCAATGAGAATTACGAGCAGGCCAACAACTACCAAATTAGCGTTAAGAGACAGAACAACATTTTGGGTGGTTGACGGAACAAACGGAGCAACACCCAACAATAGAGCTAAGGTAAAACCTGCAAGACCAAAGGCCGCAAGTGCTGTAGCACTAACGGCGAAAATAAGCCTCCTGCCATGAAAAAAATTGAACCTCATTGGCTTCATATACGCGGCTCCAAGAATGGAGACCAGTCTACAATCTTTAAGACCTAATTCCTAATGCATTAGGGATTTTACTCCACAACCCCTTTAATAACTGGCAAGCCTAATGTCTTGATTTTCTTGCGAAGCGTGTTTCGGTTAATACCAAGAATTTCAGCAGCCTTTACCTGATTACCATTAACTGCGGATAACATGTGGGTCAGCAATGGAATTTCTATCTGCTCGATAATACGGGTGTACAAGCCAGCACTTGGAAGGTCTTGTCCCAACTCTTGAAAGTAGCGCTCCATAAACCGGTCCATTAACTGATCTAAGCTGCCCGAAATGTTTTGATCGGCAGCGTCTTTCTGCTCCGTGCCTTGGGAGTATTCAGAAAGGATTTCGAGCACACTGTCTGCAGATATCGTTTCATCGGCAGTCATCACAATGAGGCGCCTAATAAGATTTTCGAGCTCCCTGACATTGCCAGGCCAATTGTGCTTGCGCAGAGCTTCCATCGCACCGTTTGACATCAAACGCCTAGGAAGACCCTCTCCCTCAGATTTTTGCAGAAAATGGTTCACTAATTCTGGAATATCTTCTACACGCTCCCGCAACGCTGGGAGACGCAACGGTACGACGTTTAGTCTATAAAAAAGGTCTTCGCGGAATTCTCCTTGCCGAACCGACTCTCTTAGGTCTCGGTGGGTTGCTGAGACTATCCTAACATTTGCTTTAATCGGCGACGCACCCCCAACTGGCACATACTCTCCCTGTTGAAGAACCCTCAAGAGACGAGTTTGTGCTTCATGAGGCATATCACCGATTTCATCGAGAAATAACGTACCACCTTCAGCCTGTTCAAATCGCCCAGCAGATCGAGCCGTAGCACCTGTAAAAGCCCCACGTTCGTGACCAAAAAGTTCACTTTCGATTAACTCACGGGGAATAGCGGCCATATTTATGGCAACAAATGGTGACCGCTTCCTGGGGCCAAAATCGTGCAACACACGCGCAGCAAGTTCTTTGCCAACACCGGACTCTCCGGTGATAAGAACTGTAAGATCTGTCCCCATCAAACGCGCCAACATACGATAGACATCTTGCATTGCTGCCGACCTGCCCTTCAGCGGCAATCTATCTTCTTCATTATCACTGCGTTCAGGCTGAGTTACATTCGCTGGTTCTTGTATGGCTCGCTCGGCCACATTGACCAACTCGCGAATATCGAAAGGCTTAGGAAAATATTCAAATGCCCCTCGCTCCGTGGCGCGTATTGCGGTCATGAGCGTGTTCTGACCACTGATAACTATCACCCTCAGCTCTGGCCTAGCACGACGAATTTTTGGCAAAAGGTCTAAGCCATTTTCATCTGGCATAACAACATCAGTAACCACAATGTTTCCTAAACCCTCAGATACCCAACGCCAAAGAGTAGAAGCATTGCCTGTTGCCTTTACTTCGAACCCAGCACGCATGAAAGCATGCGTCAGAACTGTTCGAATAGAACGGTCATCATCTGCTAAAAGAATAACACCTTTGCTCATGATCTGTTCTCTGGCTCGTAAAAAATTGGTAGATGAACATTGAATATTGTTCGGAAAGGTTCAGACTCAAACTCAACAGCCCCAGCGTGATCGCCCACTATCTTGGCAACTACAGCAAGCCCTAAACCGTGCCCTCCGGGTTTTGTCGTAACAAATGGATCGAAAATATCACTTTGCAGTTCTTTAGGAATTCCAGGCCCATTATCCTGAACAGAAACCTCTATTGGGAGTGCTCCCCATTCTCTTCGCCCGTCAGCGGCTAATCGAAGGCCATGTCTGTAAGCAGTTTTTATTAGTATTTCCTTGCCACCAATCCGGGCCGCATCCGCAGCGTTTTTTATAAGATTCAAAAAGATTTGAACCAAACCTTCAAAATCTCCCCTTACCAGCGGCAGAGAAGGGTCAAAAACTTCTTGAAAATTAAGTTCAGCGAGCGCACCGCTACTCTCTAAAACCCGCCGAGCACGAGCTAATGCTTCGTGTATGTTAACCGGCTTTTCAGGTGCAGGCCCTATTTCAGCAAATACATCAATCCTCTCAATTAAATTGCTAATTCTATCAACTTCATCAGCAATTAATTGTGTTAACTCACGTTCCTCACCAGAAACTGATGACTCAATAATTTGAGCGGCACCTCGAATACCTGCTAAGGGGTTGCGAACTTCATGGGCTAGAACTGCCACCATGCCAGCTGTAGACCTAGCTGCACCTTGACGTCGCATTTGCTGCTCAATTCGATGGGCAATGGAAGTTGTAGAAAATTGAAGAATCATATCTCCATTGGGCTGATTACCATTTGCCTCAAGAACCGGAACAACAGTCACCGAAGCTTGCACGGTGCCAGCACGTGGAAGCATAATTTGAACGTCAAATTCAGCAATCGGCATGGAAGTCAAACGCGCTTGCTGGAACAAGCCCCCAACCGCGCTATTCGGGCCAAATAAATCCTCAATACTCATCAGCCTCAACTGTTGGGCACTGGTCGAAAAAAACGTTTCTGCAGAGGGATTTACAAAGACTATCTGGTCTTCTTCATCAAAAACTATCACGCCGGCAGGTATAGTGTTAATCCATTCTGCATATCTATCGGCCGTGATTGGTTTTACAGATTTGGGCAATCTCTTACACACCAATAATGATTACTTATTGTGCAAAGATATTGTATGATTAATTTTTAGACAATAGCAAAAATATAGAGTTATTGTTTGACCGAATGCTAACCGATTATACTTTGACGTCTTTTACTCTTCTGGAAACCAAAATGTCCCCACAACATATAACAGCTTTGATAATGGCTGCAGGATCTGGAGTGCGTTTTGGTGGCTCAATTCCAAAGCAATTTCAGCCTCTAGCCGGTGTTGCTCCAGTGCGCCGCGCCCTTATTGCATTTCGCGCTCATCCAAAAATTTCTTCGATCTGTGTTGTAGTGTCCGAGCAAGATAAGGACCTTCTAAAGAAAGCTTTAGGAACTGATGAACCTGATTTTATAGCAATTGGAGGGGCAGCGCGGCAAAATAGCGTCCAAAATGGCCTAGAAGAACTTCGAAAAGCACATACACAGCCATCGCATGTTTTGATTCATGATGCAGCTCGGCCCATTATTCCGGCGAAAGTAATTGATGACCTGATAGAAGCCTTGGAAAATTATGATGCAGCTGTGCCAGTCGTCTCACTTTGGGACACTCTATCAAATGTAATTGATGGCGAAATAATAAAGGATATTCCACGAGACGGAGTTTTCGCACGTCAAACGCCTCAGGCCTTCAATTTTTCTGCCATTGCCGAAGCTCATCAAAATTATAGCAGCTCACTTACAACGGATGACATCGCGATAGCAATGGCAGCGGGGCTCAATATCGCCACTACGTCAGGCTCCCCGCTTCTACACAAATTAACAACAGAGGATGATAAATCTTTGCTTGAGCGTCTCCTTAACGCGCATCCAACGCCCCTTAACGGCTCTGGATATGACGTCCATCGATTTGGGACCGGCAATGCCGTAACCCTATGTGGTGTCAAAATTCCACACGATGAAAGTCTAGAAGGTCACTCAGATGCAGACGTCGCAATGCATGCTCTGACAGATGCAATTCTTGGGGCAATTGGGGAAGGAGATATTGGCCAGCATTTTCCACCAACCAATCCAAAATGGAAAGGAGCTGCCTCGTCCATATTTCTCCAACATGCCGTAAATTTGGTTGCGGACAAAGGCGGCAGGTTAACAAACGTAGATATAACAATTATTTGTGAAAAACCAAAAATTGGGCCTCATAATACAGCAATGAAAGAGGCGCTGATGCCACTCCTCCGCCTTCCCAAAGATCGAATTAATATCAAGGCAACAACGTCTGAAAGGCTTGGATTTACTGGGCGTGGCGAAGGGATCGCAGCAATGGCGTCTGCTACAGTGTTAGTATGGGAATAACTAAGTTTTTCAAAACTCCTCACCAAATTGTCACTACCTGGTTTGGAGTAGGCTACTCAAAATGGGGACCAGGAACCATGGGATCCCTAGCAGCGCTGCCAGTAGCATTTATAATTTTAGAATTATTTGGACGTTTAGGCTTGGGTATAGCTACAGCGGGAATTTTCTTGATTGGTATTTATTCCGTTCAAAAATACATCCAGAATATAGGAAAAGAGGATCCCAGCGAGGCTGTCATTGATGAGGTTGCAGGACAGTTTATTCCTCTTATCATTGCCCCGTTAACCATCCATGGTTGGGTCACTGCCTTCATACTATTTCGTCTTTTTGACATCTGGAAACCATGGCCATGTAACTGGCTCGATAAAAATGTATCTGGTGGGATTGGAGTCATGCTAGATGACATCGCCGCTGGCGCTTACGCAGCTCTAGTAATTACCGGCCTAACTCAAATTGGAGTTTGGTGAATGAATGATCAATTGAGTCTTAATGATCTCGAAAAAGAGGCCAAAGAAATTCTTGAACTGTGCCAAAAGGCTAGCCTACGAATTACAACTGCAGAGTCTTGCACAGGGGGGCTAATTGTATCCTTTCTTACTGAGATTGCTGGTTCATCAGCTGTAGTAGGCCGGAGCTTTGTTACCTATTCGAATGAAGCAAAACAAGAAATGCTTGGAGTGTCTGCAGATACTTTAGAAAAATTTGGCGCCGTAAGTAAGGAAACTGTCCAAGAGATGACATCAGGGGCGCTTGCTTCTGCTGGCACGGATGCAGATATCGCTATAGCCGTTAGTGGTGTAGCTGGACCAGGGGGTGGATCAGCTGACAAACCAGTGGGTACGGTTTGGCTGTGCGTTGAAAAACGCGGCGAAAAGGCATTTTCAGAGAAACTTATATTCTCTGGCGATCGGCGCTCTATTCGTCTTGCCACTGTTAAACGGGCTTTTGAAATCGTCAGAGAAAAAGCCCTCTAAAGCTGACGCGCAGGCTGCGAACTTGCCCTCTCACATTTCACTGCAGCACGTGCTTCAAAAGCAGCAACCATGCGGCGGACTGCTTCGCTAAACAAGGCGCCAATGAGCTTTTGCAAAATGGCGGATCTGAACTCAAAAGAAACATCAAAGTCAACTATGCAACCGCCTTCAGTTTCCTCAAACAACCACCGATTATGAAGGTGGCGCATTGGTCCCTTTGTATATGTCACATCAATACGATGGTAAGGCACAAGATCTACTTGGGAAGTAAACGTTTCCCTAACCATTTTAAACCCAATAACCAGGTCTGCCTCAAAACTTTCCGCAGCATTTTCTCTGACTCGCGCTGCAAGACACCATGGCAGGAACTCTGGATACCGTGCCACATCAGCAATTAATTCAAATATATCCTCACTCTTGTAAGGGAGGAATCGGCGTTCTGCATGAGAATGCATCAGACTAAATGACTGCCTTTAGATAATTTCTTTTCACGGTTAATGCGAAGCTGCGCAAAATCTGAGTCTGCATGATAAGATGAGCGAGTTAATGGCGTAGAAGAAACAAGAAGAAACCCTTTGCCATCTGCACTTTTTGAATAAGCCAAAAATTCGTCAGGGGTCACAAATCTATCAAGTGGATGGTGCTTGGGCGTTGGCTGTAGGTACTGGCCAATAGTCAGAAAATCAACATCTGCAGACCGCATGTCATCCATAACCTGTAATACTTCATCACGTCCCTCACCAAGACCCACCATAAGACCTGATTTCGTAAAGATACTTGGATCTTGGCGTTTCACCTCATCAAGTAGTCGCAGACTATGATAGTAACGAGCGCCAGGGCGAACTGATGGGTATAGTCTGGGCACAGTCTCAAGATTATGATTAAAAACATCAGGCCGCGCCTGAACAACTACCTCGAGCGCCCCATCCTTCTTTAAGAAATCAGGAGTTAAAACCTCAATAGTGGTTTCTGGACTTCGGTCTCTAATATTTTTAATTGTACGCGCAAAGTGTTGTGCTCCACCATCTGGAAGATCATCTCGGTCAACAGATGTGATAACCACGTGACGAAGGCTTAATTCTGCAACCGCGTTAGCTACATTTATAGGCTCCATCGCATCAAGGGCGCCCGGACGCCCTGTTGCTACATTGCAAAAAGCACAAGCGCGAGTGCAGATGGCTCCCATTATCATCATCGTAGCATGTCGCTGAGCCCAACACTCTCCGATGTTAGGACATGCAGCTTCTTCACATACAGTTACAAGGTTATTATCCCGAACTATATCCCGTGTCGCTCTATATTCTTTAGATACGGGAGCCTTAACGCGGATCCAATCTGGCTTCCGTTTAGGAGCACTTTCTGGTCGATTGCGCTTCTCAGGATGCCTAAGCGATCCCTTCGGAGTAGCAGGAGAAAATTCGTTATTCATGCTCTCAGAAGTGGATCGCTCGACCATAAGCGTCAAGTACTGACTCATGCATCATTTCAGACAAAGTAGGGTGAGGAAAAACCGTGTGCATTAATTCAGCTTCGGTTGTCTCTAATGAACGAGCAACTACATATCCTTGTATGAGCTCGGTCACTTCAGCACCTATCATATGAGCCCCTAAAAGCTCTCCAGTTTTGACATCGAACAAAGTCTTTACCATGCCTTCTGGCTCACCAAGCGCTATAGCTTTGCCGTTTCCAAGAAATGGAAACTTACCCACTTTAACATCATGGCCTGCTTCTTTTGCCGCCTTTTCGGTCATCCCTACACTGGCAATTTGTGGTCGTGAGTAAGTACATCCAGGAATGAGAGACTTATTGAGCGGATGAACTCCCTGAACTCCAGCTATTTTCTCTACACAAATCACACCCTCGTGGCTCGCCTTGTGTGCCAGCCAAGGAGCCCCAGCAACGTCCCCAATAGCATAGACGCCAGGTTCATCGGTCTCGCACCATTCATTAATGACGATATGACCACGATCTACCTTGACCTTAGTTGCCTCCAAACCGATGCCTTCGGTGTTACCTACAATTCCAACAGCCATTATTACTCGATCAGCGTCGATTGTTTCCGATTTTCCATCGACCTCGACAATAGCAGTAACCCGATCTTTCTTGCGCTTAAGATCAGCAACCTTAGCGCCAGTCAAAACTTTGATACCCTGCTTTTCGAAAGCTTTGAGAGCCATCGAAGAAATTTCCTCGTCTTCAACCGGTAAAATCCGATCCATAACCTCCACTACGGTCACCGAGGCACCCAAATCATTATAAAAACTTGCAAACTCAATACCTATTGCACCGGACCCAACAACTAATAAAGACTTCGGCACTTCTTTGGGAACCATGGCCTCACGATACGTCCAAACTCGATCGCCATCAGCTTCTAAACCTGGCAAGCTACGCGCACGTGCCCCAACCGCTAATATAATGTGTTTTCCAGAAAGGGTCCCAACGCCAGAAACTTTCACTTGCCCATTACCCGCAAGTTTAGCTTCACCCATAACTACTTCGATTTTATTCTTTTTAAGCAAATGACCGATACCACCAGAAAGTTGCTTAGCAACTCCTCTTGACCGCTCAACAATCGCTTGCAGATCGAATTCGAGATTATCTGCTTTGAGGCCATAATCTTTTAAATTCTGAAGGATATGCCAAACTTCAGAAGATCTCAGCAGTGCCTTTGTTGGGATGCATCCCCAATTCAGACAAATACCACCGAGATGTTCTCGCTCAACAACGGCAGTTTTCATTCCAAGTTGAGCACCGCGAATTGCCGCGACATACCCACCGGGACCACCACCAATTACTATGAGATCAAAGTCTTTATCTGCCATTGGTGTCTATTCCCTCACCTCAAAAGAATATGTGCGAGCTTTAAAGCAGCATAGCTGCTGGAAATTCGATCAGATTTTTGAATGCTTGGAGGAGCTCAGCACCGAGTGCACCATCTATTACACGATGATCGCAAGAAAGAGTACATGTCATTACAGTAGCAATGGCGAGCTCACCATTTTTTACAACTGGTCGTTGTTCACCAGCACCGACTGCGAGAATTGCTCCCTGAGGTGGGTTAATAACAGCATCAAATTGTTTAATCCCAAACATACCAAGATTGGAGATGCTTATTGATCCACCCTGGTATTCATCTGGTGTTAATTTTCCCTGACGAGCCCGTCCTGCCAAGTCAACCATGTTGGCGGATATCTCTCCAAGACCTTTAACATCGGCATTTTTTACAACCGGCGTAATCAAGCCACCATCTAATGCGACAGCAACTGAAACATCGACATTTTTGTAAAGTCTGATCCCTTCTTCTGTCCAACTTGCATTGGCCCCTGGAACACGACGAAGAGCCCCTGCCAACGATTTAATAACAAAATCGTTGACTGAAACCTTCACCCCATCCGGGGCTCGATCGTTAAGCTGCTTGCGGACACGAAGTAACTCATCAATTTCACAATCAACCGTTAGGTAAAAATGAGGAACTGTCTGCTTAGATTCAGTCAATCTACGCGCTATGGTTTTACGCATAGATGTATGTGCAATTAAATCAAACTCAGCACCAGAACTTTCAGAAACAGCCTTAAGTCCTTTTGAGCCAGCTGGTTGATCTGCGGCAGGGAGTAAATCCCCCTTCATCGCCCTCTCCACATCAGCTTTTACGATCCTTCCATTAGGTCCAGTGCCCCTTATTCTATCAAGAGGAATTTGACCTTCGGAAGCCAACTTTCGAGCAAGAGGGCTCGCAAAAAGACGATCACTTTCACTTGAAGACGAAAGAGTTACTTTATCGGCTTTCTTCAGCACATCGTCTTTTGTGATCTTTCCACCAGCACCAGTGGGGTTAATGCCGGAGAGGGAAATTCCAACCTGATCAGCAATCCGACGGGCCAGCGGCGTTGCCTTTAATGAGCTGTTGTCGACGTGAGAGACCTCCAGAGCACTAACCTGGACGTCGCTAACAGTCGTTTCTTCAGAAGCATGGTTTGAGGTTTTTGGACTGGGAATATCGCCTAAGTTTTCACCGTCTACAGCCAACACGGCAATTACCGCATTGACCGCAACACCCTCAGTCCCTTCTCCGATAAGAATTTTAGCAACCTTACCCTCGTCCACTGATTCGACTTCCATTGTCGCCTTATCAGTTTCAATTTCTGCTATGAGATCGCCAGGACGAACCTCATCACCCTCTTTTACGAGCCATTTAGCCAATTTTCCTTCAGTCATCGTTGGCGAAAGAGCCGGCATAAGTATTTCTGTTGCCATAGAGTTTACCTTGTCGAAGCGTCAGGCGGCTAGTTAACGATAACAGACAGCTTTTGCTGCAGAAACAATATCCTGTACCTGCGGAAGCGCTAATTTCTCAAGATTAGCTGCATACGGCATAGGAACATCTTTACCAGAGACTCTCTGAACTGGCGCATCTAACCAGTCGAATGCCTTGTCCATCATGGTAGCTGCGATTTCGGCCCCAATACCCGCGTATGGCCACCCCTCTTCCACAGAAACAAGACGATTAGTCTTCTTTACTGATTCAACAATTGTCTCTGTATCAAGTGGCCGAATTGTGCGCAAATCTATGACCTCCGCATCAATTCCTTCGGCAGCTAATGCATCAGCCGCAGCTAGTGCATCTCTGCACATCAAAGAAAAGGCTGTTATCGTTACATCTTTACCAGGCCTAAGAACTTTTGCTCGCCCAATCGGCACGGTGAAATCTTCTGAAGTAGGAACTTCAAATGATTGACCATAGAGGATTTCATTCTCAAGAAAGATGACTGGGTTTGGATTACGAATAGCTGACTTTAAAAGACCTTTTGCATCACCAGCTGAATAAGGGGCTATAACTATGAGGCCTGGGCAATGCGCATACCAACTTGCATAGCATTGAGAATGCTGCGCAGCAACGCGAGAGGCAGCGCCATTTGGCCCACGAAAAACAATCGGACAACCCATTTGACCGCCTGACATGTAAAGCGTCTTGGCAGCTGAGTTAATAATCTGATCAATTGCCTGCATTGCAAAATTAAAGGTCATAAATTCAACGATTGGCTTAAGGCCATCCATAGCCGCACCAACGCCAATTCCCGTAAAGCCATGCTCTGTAATCGGAGTATCAATTACCCGACGCGCACCAAATTCATCCAGAAGGCCTTGGCTAACCTTATATGCACCTTGGTACTCAGCCACCTCTTCGCCCATTAGGAAAACGTTACCGTCAGCGCGCATTTCTTCGGCCATTGCATCTCTGAGTGCTTCTCTAACAGTCAACGTGTTAGTACTTGCGTAAGCTTGCGCCTCCTCAGCATCCATTTGCTCGCTTGTTGACGTCGACAAGCTTGCTGTGGGATTGGCAGGCGGAGAAATCGGTTTGACAGCTTTTTCAGGTTCACCTTGCTGTCTAGCTTGAGCTTCCTCTGAAACAGTTTCGCCATCGCCAACTAGCACTGCAATAACAGAATTAACCGATACAGCATCAGTGCCTTCCGCAATCACAATCTTACCTACTTTACCCTCGTCAACCGCCTCAACTTCCATAGTAGCCTTATCAGTCTCTATTTCCGCTATAAGGTCTCCGGCGCGAACATCATCGCCTTCTTTAACGAGCCACTTAGATAATTTACCCTCTGTCATCGTCGGCGAGAGGGCCGGCATCAAAATTTCGGTCGGCATCTTCTTCCCCCGCCTCTTAAGCTTCAATCAGAATATCAGTGTAGAGCTCTGAAGGATCTGGCTCAGGGCTCTCCTGTGCGAATTCCGCAGCGTCAGCAACTATCGCACGAACATCTGCATCAATTGCTTTTAAATCTTCTGCGGATGCAGCCTTCTGCTTAACAATTAATTCACGCAATGTTTCAATGGGATCCCTTTCTTCCCGCATCTTGCTGACTTCATCGCGAGAACGGTATTTAGCAGGATCAGACATCGAGTGACCACGATATCGATATGTTTCCATCTCTAATACATAAGGGCCGTTTTTACGTACGTGGCTTACTACTTCCTTAGCTTTTTCAGCGACGGTGAGTACATTCATGCCATCTACTCTTTCGCCAGGAATTCCATAGGCTTCACCACGTTTATATAAACCCTCCCCTGCAGAGGAACGGTTTACTGAAGTCCCCATGCCATACTTGTTATTTTCGATGACAAAGATCAGGGGCAATTGCCAAAGAGCCGCCATATTCATTGTTTCAGCGACTTGGCCCTGATTAGATGCTCCATCCCCGAAGTAAGCCAACGCAACGCCACCATCGTCTCGATATTTAGCAGCGAAAGCTAATCCCCCGCCCAGTGAAACTTGTCCCCCAACAATCCCATGACCACCAAAAAATCTTTTTTCTCGGCTGAACATATGCATAGAACCGCCCTTGCCGCGAGAATACCCCCCGCGTCGACCGGTTAACTCCGCCATTACGCCACGAGACTCCATTCCGCACGCTAGCATATGACCATGATCACGATACCCAGTTATAACGCTATCGCGTTCATCGAGAGCCGATTGCATACCAACAACTACTGCCTCTTGACCGATATACAAATGGCAAAAGCCTCCAATTAGGCCCATTCCGTACATCTGTCCTGCTCGCTCTTCGAAACGTCGAATAAGCAGCATTTCCCGATAAAAATGCAGAAGCTGCGCAACATCTAACTTCGGTGATGACTTGGCACGAGATGGACGACTTTTTTTCTGCGAAGCCTGCGAGGCACTTGCAGAAGAACGTTTGGACACTGCTCGTGACATAATATATCTCCACGATTGAACGCACCCCAATGGGAAGCTACATCATAAAATGATTCATAGATGCCTAGCAGCCGCAGGGCAACTAATACGACTATATTGTATATATTTGCTTAAATAGTGAAGCCCAGGAAAACGGTCAGCGTCCCAAAATTAAAACTTCCGATGGCCATCCCATGTTCAATCGAAGTCGAGCTTGCTCAGCCAAGGCATCTGGATGGATATTAGATGGGCGGAGCGCATTAGTTTCTTTTTCAAGAGCTAATCGCTCAGACGCAAGCTCCGATAAAACCAACTTAGCCTCATCAAGCCGCTGATCATATGCGCGCAGGGCAAGTAAACCATTGTCGTTACGAACAAGATGAAAACCGAAATAAATCGCAATACACGCAAATAAAAGCGGCCAAACAACCGCTTTCAAACGCTTTTTTAAATCTTGTGCGACTTCCATACAGTAGATGAATCATGCACGAAGATCTTCGTCAACAGATTTTTTAACAATTTTTAAATAATAAACGTCAAAAACTCTTAAACATTTATCGATAGAGAGCTCCTGCCTGCATAAGAAGCCATATCGCCCAACTCTTCTTCTATCCGAAGAAGCTGGTTATATTTTGCCAATCGATCTGATCGGGCTAGCGAACCAGTTTTTATTTGTCCGCAATTTGTGGCTACTGCAAGATCTGCAATAGTTGTATCTTCTGTTTCTCCAGAACGATGTGACATTACTGCGCCAAACCCTGCGCCTTGGGCCATCCAAACCGCATCCAAGGTTTCAGTCAAAGTACCAATTTGGTTTACCTTTACTAAAATGGCATTACCCGCCCCTTTTTCTATGCCATCTTTTAGCCTCGCTGGATTAGTTACGAAGAGATCGTCACCAACAAGTTGAACGGTTTCGCCAATCTGCCCTGTTAAAGCTTGCCAACCCTCCCAGTCATCTTCCGCCATCCCGTCCTCAATGGAAACGATGGGGTAAGCCTTACAGAGATCGGCAAGGTATGAAGCCATTCCGGCAGCGTCTAATGATAAGCCTTCCCCTTTGAGCTCATAGCGATTCCCTTCGAAAAATTCGGTTGAGGCTGCATCTAGCGCCAGCACGATATCACTGCCAATTTTTAAACCAGTGTCTTCGATTGAACTCACAATAAAATCCAAGGCATCTCGGGTGCTGGATAAATTTGGAGCAAACCCACCTTCATCTCCCACATTAGTATTATGCCCTGCCTTTTTTAATCGCCCTTTAAGTGCTTGAAAGACCTCTACACCTTGGGCTAACGCCTCCGAAAAATGCTCTGCGCCAACCGGCATGATCATAAATTCTTGTATATCAATCGGATTGTCAGCATGCGCGCCCCCATTCAGAATATTCATCATTGGAGTTGGAAGCACTCGGGCGTTGACCCCGCCGATATATCGATAGAGGGGAAGACCGCTAGAAGCCGCTGCTGCTTTAGCGACAGCCAGACTAACCCCTAAAATAGCATTAGCGCCAAGCTTACTTTTATTTGGACTTCCATCAAGCTCACACATAATCCGGTCAAGTCTGCGTTGATCTTCTGCATCCATACCGATTAGAGCATCCGCGATATCTCCGTTAACCGAACTAACGGCTTGCTTCACACCCTTTCCACCATAAGCCTTTCCTCCATCTCTAAGTTCAACCGCCTCATAGGCGCCAGTTGAGGCTCCAGATGGTACAGCCGCTCGCCCAAGTGCACCGCAATCAAGTTCAACATCAACCTCAACTGTCGGGTTACCGCGACTATCAAAAATTTGTCGAGCACAAATATCACTGATGGAAGTCATGATTATTCCTTAACAACCTTATCAATTGCGACAAGCATTTCTAAAAGCTCTTCAAGTTCGGTGATCGGGATCATGTTAGGTCCGTCACTTGGAGCACTATCAGGATCTTGATGAGTTTCGATAAAAAGACCGGATACCCCAACTGAAATTGCAGCCCTCGCCAAGAAAGGAACAAATTTACGCTCACCGCCAGAAGAGGTTCCTTTACCACCTGGCTGCTGAACCGAATGCGTAGCGTCAAAAACCACTGGAGCTCCTATTTCCGCCATTATCGGTAACGCACGCATATCGGAGACTAAGGTATTGTATCCAAAACTGGCTCCACGTTCCGTAAGAATAACCCCCTTAGCCCCGCCTTCGACCAACTTTGCTGCAACGTTTTTCATATCCCAAGGGGCCAGAAATTGGCCTTTCTTGACATTCACCGGCCGATCGGTTGCGGCGGCAGCAAGTAATAGATCTGTTTGCCTACACAAAAAAGCAGGGATCTGCAGAAGCGTTACGGCCTCGGCAACGGGAGCACAATGAGCTGGCTCATGAACGTCCGTTGTGGTTGGTAAATCAAGAGAGCTCCCAACCTGAGAGAGGATTTCGAGTCCTTCCTTCATGCCGATACCGCGAGCTCCCGAGAGACTGGTCCGGTTCGCCTTATCAAAGGAAGATTTATAAACTAGATCCACACCAACACGAGCAGCCATTTCTTTTAAAGATGCAGCTGTCTCAAGCGCATGTTGCAAACTTTCAATAGCACAAGGACCTGCAATTAATGCAAAGCGCTTTGATTGCCCGAATGTGGCTGATCCCACAGATACAGAAGCTTTTATATTGCTCACGCCTCAGACCAATCTCGAATGCTTGATGGCTGCGGAAATAAAAGAACTAAAAAGTGGGTGAGGTTCCATTGGCCTAGATTTCAGTTCTGGATGAAACTGCACCCCAATAAACCACGGGTGTTCCTCCAATTCGACAATCTCAGGCAGTTCACCATCTGGAGAAAGACCTGAAAATATCAGCCCCGCTGCTTCAATCTCTTTTTTGAGTTGGATATTAATTTCGTAACGATGTCTATGGCGCTCATGCACCACTTCTTGGCCATATATCTCTGCAACTTTGCTTCCCGGTTTTAGTGAAGCAGGGTATGCCCCTAATCGCATTGTGCCTCCGAGATCGCCATCCTCAGAGCGCCGTTCAATCTCACCCTCTCTATCCCATTCGGTAAGAAGACCAACTACCGCCCTATCGCACGCCCCAAATTCAGTAGAGCTTGCATCATGCCAACCTACGAGTGACCTTGCTGCTTCAATGACAGCCATCTGCATTCCGAAGCAGATCCCGAAATACGGCAACTTATGCTCTCTAGCAAACCGAGCTGCGCGAATTTTTCCTTCAGATCCGCGCTCACCAAAACCACCCGGCACCAAAATTCCATGAACGTTCTCAAGTCGCGATGTTGTCTCATCCTCCTCGAAGGACTCCGCCTCTATCCACTCAAGTTCAACCTTAACGTTATTAGCAATTCCACCGTGGTGCAGGGCTTCAATGAGAGACTTATATGCATCTTTCAGTTCAGTATATTTACCGACAATCCCGATACGAACTGAACCTTCTGGAGTCCTAACCCTACTTACTATTTCTTCCCAAACCGACAGGTCTGGCAGTTCATTGGTTGGCAAGTTGAAATGTTTCAGAACTTCAACGTCAAAACCTTCATCGTGGTAAGTCAGGGGCGTCGCATACACTGTATCAACATCTATCGCCTGGATAACTCGTTCTTGGCGAATATTACAAAAGAGGCCTATTTTCCGTCGTGCATCTTTTGGAATTTCGCGATCAGATCTACAAAGCAACAAGTCAGGCTGTATGCCTGATGCCAGAAGTTCCTTAACTGAATGCTGGGTAGGTTTTGTTTTTAATTCTGCCGCGGATGGAATGTAGGGCACTAGGGTTAGGTGCACAAACAATGTGTGCTCAACCCCCAAATCTTGCCTAACTTGGCGAATGGCTTCAATAAAAGGGAGGCTCTCTATATCCCCAACAGTCCCTCCAATTTCACAGATTACAAAATCATCATCACTCAAGTCAGCTTGAATGAATTCTTTGATCATATCTGTGACATGGGGGATTACCTGGACGGTCGCACCAAGATAGAGCCCTTTTCTCTCGCGCTGCAAAACAGTTTCATAAATGCGTCCGGTTGTGACGCTATCACTCCTGCTGGCTGCCCTGTTTGTGTAGCGCTCATAATGACCCAAATCCAGATCGGTTTCGGCACCGTCATCTGTTACGAAAACCTCTCCATGTTGATACGGACTCATCGTACCAGGATCTATATTAAGGTACGGGTCGAATTTGCGCATCCGCACAGAAAAACCCCGCGCCTGCAAAAGAGCACCCAGCGCTGCTGCTGCAACACCTTTTCCAAGCGACGAAGCCACGCCGCCAGTTATGAATATGAACCTGGTCGTCACGTGGCTCTCTTGCCCCCTCTGGCAGCTACATACCCTGTTAACGAGCGAGTGGTGCGCTTGGCTCCTGACTATTAGTCGCGGGAGCTGTTGTATCAATTATGGACCGAGGTTCAGAAGAACCACTTGCCAAAATTGCAAGTACAAGGCTTGTGACAAAAAACAAAGTCGCAAGCGTTGCCGTGGTACGTGTCAAAAAGTTAGCTGCGCTACGACCGGTCATTAGCCCACCGCCGCCACCGCCTATTCCCAGCCCACCACCTTCGGAGCGCTGCATCAAAACAACAACTACCAAAGCCGCTGCAATTAAAATGTGGATGGTTAAAACAATTTGGATCATTGCAACACTCTTCAAATTATAAAGAAGATCTACTAACGCTCTCTTTATATCAATGACTGTCTAGAACATAGAGACAAGAAATTCCAGTGGGACCTATTTTACAGCCAAGGCGATTGATAGAAAATCACTTGCAGACAAACTAGCTCCACCAACAAGAGCACCATCTACCTCTGATAGCATTAGTATTTCCGCTGCATTTCCAGGCTTCACAGAACCTCCATAAAGCAACCTAATAGAATCACCAGCATCATGCCCAAGAAGATCTTTCAATGCTTTGCGCATTGCTGAATGAACAGATAGAATCTCTTCCTCAGTTGGAGTACGTCCACTCCCTATTGCCCAGACTGGTTCATAAGCAACAGAGAGTCTTGAACCATCCACTCCATCTGGCACCGAAGCTTTTAACTGCTTAGCTACTACCTCCTCAGCGTTACCTGAGAGCCGCTCTTGTTCAGTTTCCCCTACGCATATTATCGGAGCTAAACCTGCACGAAGTGCGGCGTTTGCCTTTCTCCAAACCAACGCATCACCCTCGTGATGCGCATCTCGTCGTTCGGAGTGACCAACGATGACATAAGAACAATTCATATTGGCCAGCATTTCTGCGGAAATGTCACCAGTGAATGCCCCACTCTCGGCTTCATGACAATCTTGTCCGCCAAGCCTGACATTTGTGCCAGAAATAGCCGCTGCGGTTGCTTGTAAATGAACAGCTGGCGGACAAAGAAGAAGCTCCACGGTTTCCAAAATATTTGACGCACCGCCAACAATAGCACTCGAAAGCTCTGTAGCGCTCTCGAGATTACCGTTCATCTTCCAATTACCTGCAATCAGATATCCTCGATCTGCCACAACTATCCCTCCAAGTATCGATGGGAGCTAATAACACTTCATCTAACTTCAAGGAACCCAAACGATTGCGGCTTTAAGCATCCGCACCTATAGTCCGGCGCCTGTAATGCAGATGAGTAAAAGACGGAACATTAAATGCTAATTGCTATGCGCAAAGGTGCTGCCGGTTGGGTAGCCAAAATTTTGTTTGGGCTGCTTATTTTAAGTTTTGCTGTATGGGGTATCGGCGACTACTTAACCCCAGATTCAAATCCGGTTGTTGCAAAAGTTGGTGATGTAGAAATTCGACGAGGTCAAGTTGATCTTGCCGAGCGGCAACAAACCGAGCAAATGCGAAGACTTCTAGGAAACCAATTTAATCCATCGGATTTACCCGAAGGAGCTCTTCGCGACGCAGCAATCGAGCAACTCGTCGGCCAGGCTGCATTGGATATGGAAGTTCGAGCTCTCGATATAGGCATCAGCGATCAAGGAATTGGAGACGCAATTCGCAACGATCCAAGCTTTCAACAGAACGGAAAATTCGATGCTGACCGTTTTCGTCGGTCTTTATCTTCTGTTGGCCTAAATGAAGAAGCCTATACCCAAAACATGCGAACAGAGCTTAGAAGGAAGCAGCTCAGAGATTCCATCGGCGCAAAAATTAGCCCACCCTATGCCTTAGTTGAAACTATGTTCTCTTTAGAGAGACAAAAACGCAGTATCTCCTACGTGGAATTAGACATAAGTTCCATTGAAACGCCCAAGCCAAGCGATAATGACCTGAAGGAATATATAAACGAGAACCCATCTTCGTTCGCAGAGCCTGCTCGTCGTGATACTCGGGCAATAGTTATTTCAACGTCATCGGTTTCAAAAATCGTGAAAATTTCTGAGGCCGAGATTGCAAACTATTACGAAGATTCGAAGGAACGATATCGGACACCTGAAATTAGGTCATTGTCCCAAGCTCTTTTCCAAAACGAGGAAGACGCGAGAAATTTTGCAGCAAAAGCTCCCGACAACAAGCAAACCTTCTTAAAAAATGCAGAAATTGCAGGTGGGTCTGTAATTGATCTTGGCGAATTAAGCCGCGAGCAAGTTTTCCCAGCTGAGCTCTCAAAGACTGCCTTTGCCGTGCCTGAGGGACCAGTTAGCAGCCCAATTTCCACAAATCTTGGATGGCACGTCCTGTTCATAGAGAAAATTACCCCCGAGAATATCAAGCCACTAGAAAGTGTTGCCGATGAGCTCAAGCTCGAAATGCAGCAAGAACAGGCACTTTCCAAAATTACAGATATCGCTAATGCCGCTGAAGATGCATTAGCCGCCGGTGGAGATCTTCAGGCTGCCTCTGCCGCTTCAGGCTTGCCCATAATCAAACTCCAAGGAATAGATCGCCGAGGTGTTGATAGAGACGGCTCAGTATCTCTAGAGATGCCAGCAGATCCATCATATCTCGCTGCAATCTTTGAGAGGACCGTCGGAGACCAAAGTGGGTTAATCGAACTCCGTGACGGAGTCTTCATGGCTCTGATTGTTGACAAAATCTACGAGAGTGCGCCGAAGCCATTTGATGTCGTTAGGGCAGAAGCATCAGAAAAGTGGACGCAAAAAAAGCAGCTTGAATTAGGCCAAGCACAACTTAAAAAATTAGCCGATGCCACAAGCATTTCTGGCTTTCAACAGGCCTCAAAAGAGGCCGCAATCAATATCACAGAAATCCAATTATCATCGCGAGAGGATTTTACTGCTTTAGGTAAATTCCAAACTGGCTTCATCGAACAAATTTTTAGTTCTCGTGAAAATAATTCTGTTCTAACAAATACAAAAAATACTGTAATAGCCGCATTCGTGAGTGATATCGAGCGCCCAGGGTTTAATGTAGCTGGAGATGCTGAGAAGGAGTTCATTGCCGGAATGTCCAATCTTTATGCAAACGAACGCGCTGAATTACTTGGAAAACTTGCTCGAACGGTACATCCGCCAGAAATCACTCAAGAACCAACCGACGCCCTCTCCGGCAGCAACTGAGCTAGCAAATGCCAACCTCTACTGAAAAGGCCATTTTTTTAGAAAAATATATCGCAGGCCAACCGCAGGTCCTCTGGTCGCAAATTTCTGCTGATCTTGAGACAACAGTCTCGGCATATTTGAAATTATCGGCCGGTAAACCGAATTGCTTTATTCTAGAAAGCGTAGAGGGCGGCGCTATCAGAGGACGTTATTCATTTATTGGCATTGAACCCGATTTGATTTGGCGTTGCAGAGGAAACAAAGCTGAAACAAACCGGGACGCCTTAACCGGCGGTGCATTCATCCCAGAGAGTATGGGCGCACTTGATTCGTTGCGCGCTCTTATAAAAGAGTCACAAATAGACGATATGCCTCCAGGCCTGCCTCCAATGGCTTCAAGCCTTGTCGGCTACATGGGCTATGACATGGTCCGTCTTATGGAGACACTTCCTAACACGCCAGAAGATACCCTAGGACTGCCTGATGGCATGTTCGTTCGCCCAACTGTAATGGCTGTGTTTGACAGCGTCGACGATAGTATTTCAATCGTAACTCCTATTCGGCCATGTGAAAAATTGAATGGAGAAGAGGCGTTTGAAAAGGCGCTAGAGAGAATTGAAAACGCGATTACAAGACTTAACGGACCACTGCCGGAACGTCCAAAGTTTGATGCCACAGAAATCACAACAGAAAGAGCTTCAAACTTTACAAAGAGTGAATTTTTAGGAGTTGTTGAGCGCGCGAAGGAATACATCCGTGCAGGTGATGCTTTTCAGATCGTCCCGGCCCAACGTTTTGAAACACCTTTCAAACGGCCGCCATTCGATCTGTACCGAGCACTGCGGAGATTAAACCCTTCACCTTTCTTATTTTATCTGGATTTCGCAGGGTTTGCTGTGGTTGGGTCTAGCCCCGAAATTCTGGTAAGAGTGCGTGACGGTGAAGTAACTATAAGACCTCTTGCTGGGACCCGTCGAAGAGGTAAAAACCCCCAGGAAGATAATGCGCTTGCTGAAAATCTTCTTAATGATCCAAAAGAGTTGGCAGAACACTTGATGCTCCTTGATCTAGCACGAAACGATGTTGGGCGAGTATCAGAAGTTGGAAGTGTAGAAGTTACAGCTCAATTCGAGATTGAGCGTTACAGCCACGTTATGCATTTGAGTTCAACGGTTGTTGGTCGTATTTCTCAAGATTATGACGAAATTGGAGCATTAATTGCAGGCTTCCCAGCGGGCACTGTATCTGGTGCACCAAAGGTGCGCGCCATGGAAATAATTGATGAATTAGAGCCAACTAAAAGAGGAATATATGCTGGGTGCATTGGGTACTTTGCATCCAATGGAACCATGGATACCTGCATCGCTTTAAGAACAGGTGTCGTTAAAGATGGAACCCTCTATGTACAGGCAGGTGTTGGAGTTGTAGCTGATAGCGACCCTGAGGCAGAATTCCAGGAAAGTATCGATAAATCCCAAGCGTTAATGAGGGCTGCTGAGGCTGCTCACAGACTCTAAAACAGAGAGTCACCACAGGAAGATCCACCATGTTCCTTATGATCGATAATTATGATAGTTTTGTATACAATCTCAATCACTTCTTGGGAGAACTTGGAGCAAAAATTGAGGTTAAACGAAATGATGCAATTTCGGTTGAGGAGGTTTTTTCCAGGGGTTATGAGGGCGTTATTTTATCTCCTGGTCCCTGCGCTCCAGACGATGCTGGTATTTGCTTAGATTTAGTCCGCCAAGCCCCAGATACATTGCCAGTTCTTGGCGTTTGCCTTGGCCACCAAGCAATTGGACAAGCCTTCGGTGGAGCAATAGTTCGCGCCCCAGAACCACTGCATGGAAAATTAAGTCGCATTGAAACCAATAATACTGGTGTTTTTCAAGGATTACCAAAGAACTTTGAAGTTACCAGGTACCATAGCTTGGCAATAGATCCCCCGACACTCCCAGACTGTCTTATTGCCAATGCGTGGTCTGTCGACGGTTGCATAATGGGGGTTCACCACATTGATCGCCCCATCCATGGGGTCCAGTTTCATCCTGAGAGCATAGCCTCTCAACATGGACATCAGCTGTTGGGGAACTTTCTAAAAATAGCAACTGCAGGTAAATTGCCCAATCAGCAACCCAAAGCATTGCCAGAGAGGCGAATGTTCGCCCAAGCAGGGGTCTGAAGCTATGGATTTAAAGCCTTTTATTTCGAAAGTATCACTAGGCCAGAGTCTTAGCGAAGATGAAGCTGAAAATGCCTTTGCCGTGATGATGTCGGGGGAAGCAACAGACGCGCAGATTGGCGCCCTTCTCATGGGCATGAGGGTACGCGGCGAAACAACTGAAGAATTAGTTGGAGCAGCACGCGCTATGCGTTCGCGTGCAGTCCGGATAAATGCCCCACCAGGAGCCATTGATACTTGCGGTACTGGTGGTGATGCAAAAGGGACCCTCAATATATCAACCGCTGTAGCAATTGTTGTGGCTGGCTGTGGTGTTCCAGTTGCCAAGCATGGGAATAGGGCTGCATCGTCAAAATCAGGCTCGTCTGATGTACTATCGGAGCTGGGCGTCAAAATTGATGCTGACATGAAATTAGTTGAGCGCTCGTTATGGGAGGCAAACATTGCCTTTCTCATGGCACCACGCCACCACGGAGCAATGCGCTATGTGGCAGGTGTCAGAACTGAGCTGGCAACACGAACAATCTTCAATCTTCTAGGCCCTTTATCAAATCCGGCAGATGCACCCCGACAGCTCATGGGGATTTTCGCCGCCGACTATGTTGAGCGACAAGCTCAAGTATTAAAAGCACTTGGGAGCACTCGGGCCTGGGTTGTTCATGGGTCTGATGGAATGGATGAACTTACAACCACAGATTCATCAACTGTTGCCGAACTCAAAAACGGCAAAGTTGAGTTGTTTGAAATTTCTCCGGAAGATGCAGGTATCCCGCGCGCTAAACCAAGTGACCTTGCAGGTGGCTCTCCAAGAGAAAATGCTGAAGCCTTGAAACATCTTCTAGGTGGCCAAAAAGGCCCCTACCGTGACATTGTACTCTACAACGCCTCAGCAGCACTGGTCATTTCAGACAAGGTGAAGAGTTTAAAAGACGGCGTTGAAATGGCAGCAGAAAGCATCGATAGCGGTTCGGGTAAAAATGCGTTAGCGAAGCTGATTTCCATTACAAATGAAGCCACCTGAACGGAAAATTTAGATGCGCGATGTACTTGCCGAAATTTGCGAACGAAAACGAGCACATGTTGCGAAACAGAAGTCGCTGAAATCTTTAAATGACCTTGAGGCCCAGTCTCGCAGTGTGCCAGCCACCAGAGGATTTCTAGAGGCCCTTAAGGAAAAGGATGCTGCTGGTAAATTTCCTGTTATCACTGAAATTAAGAAGGCTTCTCCCAGCGCAGGCGTCATTCGTGAAGACTTTAATCCAAAAACACTTGCCGCTGCATACCAACAAGCCGGTGCCGCCTGCCTTTCAGTACTAACAGATAACCCTTATTTCCAGGGTGATGATACTGATATTTTAAAGGCTCGTGAGGCGTGTGACCTGCCAGTTTTGCGCAAAGACTTCATGTTAGATACATATCAAGTTACTGAAGCGCGAGCTTTAGGTGCGGACTGTATTTTAATTATCCTAGCTGCAGTCGATGATGTACTAGCCTCAGAAATGGAGGACGCAGCTATTGGCCTTGGAATGGATGTGTTGATTGAAACCCATGACGCTTTTGAATTTGAAAGAGCCCTCAAACTTCAGTCACCTCTTATTGGAATAAATAATAGAAATCTCAAAACGTTACAGGTCGATCTTCAAACAACACTTGATTTAGCAAAGAATGCTCCGCAAGACCGCGTCGTGATATCGGAGAGTGGGATAAGCTCAAATGATGACCTTAAGAACCTCTGGCTTGGGGGTGCTCGAGGTTTCCTTGTTGGCGAACGCTTAATGCGACAAGACAACGTCATGAGAGCAGCTGCTGAACTCATTGGAATGGGACGGTAAAGTGGCAGAAGATTTAACCCATTTTGACCCTGACGGCCGTGCCCGAATGGTAGATGTTGGTGACAAACCAGAGACTAATCGGCGTGCAGTAGCTATGGGCCACGTGGTGATGCAACCTGCAACAGGCAAGCGGATATTGGATGGCCAAATTGGCAAGGGAGATGTCTTACAAGTTGCAAGGCTTGCTGGAATAATGGCAGCCAAAAAAACAGCTGATATAATTCCCTTATGTCACCCCCTCCCTCTTACAGCTATCAATATAGATCTCAAGATCTCTGAAGACCTTACGACCGTAGAGATCGTGGCCGAATGCAAAACTAGTGGCAAAACTGGGGTGGAAATGGAGGCTTTAACTGCAGTTTCTGTTTCTGCGTTGACTGTTTATGACATGGCAAAGGCTATTGATCGTGAGATGAAAATAGAAGGCATTAAACTTCTTTTTAAGTCTGGGGGTAAATCAGGAACTTTTGAGGCTTCCTCATGATAAGCGTTGCAGAAGCCCGTTCTAGGATCCTAGCAACTGCCCCTAAGCCAAAAACTGAAATCGTAATGCTTACGGAGGCAGGTGGCAGAACACTCTCCTCATCCCTTATCGCTCGGCGGACACAACCACCAAAAGACATGTCTGCAATGGATGGTTACGCTGTGAGAGGAGAGGATCTACGAACTGCACCAACAGAACTAAAGGTGATTGGCGAAGCACCTGCTGGGCGACCATTTAATGGACATGTAGCCTCTGGCGAGACAGTTAGAATATTTACCGGAGGCGAACTCCCTCAGGGAACCAATACAGTTGTTTTACAAGAGGATACCGATCGTATCGGGGATATAGCAAAGTTTAACGAAACGCAGACCATTGGTCGTCATGTTCGAAAAGCAGGTCTGGACTTTTGCACAGGCGATACGGTGATCTCGTCCGGCACTATCTTAACCCCAAGACATCTCGCTCTTGCTGCTAGCATAAACACCTTATGGACTCGGGTTTCACGGAGACCAAAAGTAGCGATTCTAGCTACCGGGGATGAAATTCGCCTACCTGGGGATGATCTAGGACAAGGTCAAATTATTGGATCTAGCGGTGTTGGGGTAGCCTCTTATGTAAATCAGGTAGGTGGTGAGGCTGTCCTGCTTGATATTGCTGGAGATACAGAGGAGTCCCTTATAGCTGCCGCACACCAGGCAGAAGGCGCTGACATTCTCGTCACTCTCGGGGGTGCATCGGTGGGCGACCATGATTTGGTTCAACAAGCTCTCGTAAAAGAAGGGCTTGAAGTCGACTTCTGGAAAATTGCTATGCGCCCAGGAAAGCCACTAATGTTTGGCAAACTCCGGGAACAGATAGTTTTGGGTCTGCCAGGAAATCCTGTATCAACGATGGTATGTGCAATCTTATTTTTAGCCCCATTGATAAGGTTTATGTTGGGGCAACATCAAACTGATCCATACATAGTCTCTGCCAGGTTAAAGGAACCGATGAGCGCTAACGACCAGCGTGAAGATTACGTTCGAGCAAAATTAACTCAATCTGAGTCAGGCTTCGAAGCCGAAGCTATTAACATTCAAGACAGCTCTATGATGAGTGTATTTGCAGAAGCAAATTGCCTAATTGTACGACCACCACACATGAAGGAGGCTCCAGCAGGGAGTTTAGTGGATACCCTGCCCCTGGACATTCTTTTATAAAACAATTCGAAAAGACATTCCCGTTAACCAGTCGCGAACAAAATAAAAACCTTGATAAACGATTGACCCAAAAACAGAACTAAAATAGAACAATATGATATAAACGGATTTCTTTGCAGTCTGTTGCCATCAATTTTGGGATCCTAAAATGCTTACCCGAAAGCAACGTGAACTCCTAACATTTATAAATGTTCGTATTGGAGAAACTGGGGTATCACCTTCATTCGATGAAATGAGAGATGCTCTTGGTCTTCGCTCTAAATCAGGCGTTCATAGGTTGGTTTCTGGATTGGAAGAACGTGGATTTATTCGGCGACTTGCTCATAAAGCACGCGCCTTAGAAGTAATACGGCTACCTGAAACAGCTGCTCTTGATAATCACAAATCTCACCAAAAACATCCAGCGCAACGCACCAAGCCATTGTCAGCTTCAGCAGTTACAAACTTTAAGGGGCATGCTGTGCAATTGCCCCTTCACGGTCAAATCGCTGCAGGCACCCCAATCGAAGCATTGCGTGACCCTAACAATTTTGTTGATGTTCCTTCAAACATGATTGGCCGAGGACAATATTATGCGTTAACAGTTTCTGGGGCATCTATGGAAGGCGACGGAATAATTGATGGAGACATAGTTGTTATTGAAGAGGGCCTGCAATTTGAAAACAATGATATTGTGGTAGCTCTAGTTCGTAATGAAGAAGCTACTTTGAAAAGAATTGAAGCTCATAATAATCGTATCATCTTGCGAGCATCTAACTTGGATTTTCCACCACAAGAATACGCGCCACAGGACGTCAGTGTTCAGGGAAGACTAGTGGGTTTAGTGCGAAAATATTAAATATAAAATGCACGATGGGAGGACGTTCCCCTCTAAATGTGTTCTAGTGACTGAAGATTAGACACAGCATCAGAATGACAGTTTAACGTTCAATTCATTTGTCTACTTAGACACTATGATCGTCAGCTATTGACCTCACTAGATATTTCCAAGGTATACCCTGCCGAGAATACAAACAAAATGTAAAATGGAGCCGTAGCGCTATGACAATCGTCACCCGTTTCGCCCCTTCACCAACTGGTTTTTTGCATATAGGTGGCGCTAGGACGGCTCTCTTTAATTGGTTATTTGCGCGTCACTTTGGAGGACAATTCAAACTCCGAATTGAAGACACCGATCGCAAACGGTCTACAGAGCCGGCGATAACAGCAATATTGGAAGGCTTGAAATGGCTTGAACTAGAGTGGGATGGAGATCCAATCTATCAATATTCGCGAAGCGAACGACATCGCGAGGTTGTCGAGATGATGTTGAAATCTGGGCACGCTTACAAATGCTACGCGACACCAGAAGAGCTTCAAGCCATGCGAGATGCCGCATCTGCCGAAGGAAAACGATTTCGTTATGACGGTAGATGGCGAGATAGAGATCCAGGAGATGCCCCAAAAGGAATAGAACCAGCAATCCGCTTAAAAGCTCCCCAAACTGGTGAAACAGTCATCTTGGATAAAGTTCAAAGTGAGGTAAGGGTCGCAAATAATGAGTTAGATGATATGGTCCTGCTTCGTGCCGATGGCACACCAACGTATATGTTGGCTGTTGTCGTAGATGACCATGATATGGGTATTACTCACGTAATCCGAGGCGATGATCACCTCAACAACGCATTTCGGCAAGCCCAGGTTTTTAACGCCTTGAATTGGTCACTCCCCGAGTTTGCTCACATTCCTTTAATACACGGAGCAGATGGATCAAAGCTCTCTAAGCGGCATGGTGCCTTGGGAGTGGATGCCTACAGAGATATGGGCTTACTACCTGCAGCAGTGCGCAACTACTTACTTCGGCTAGGTTGGAGCCATGGTGATCAGGAGATTTTTTCTACAG
>VMCJ01000016.1 GCA_008081395.1 Rhodospirillales bacterium
AGGCTTCGAAGTCGCTATCTAACCCCCCGTTAGCTTTGTCCCTTGCGATTGCAGCCGCAAAACGGGCTTGCCTTGGACTAATTTCCCCGAAGCGGAGATGGGGCGAAATCCCAGAAACATTAAATACCGAAGGAAAATTCCGCCCTTCAGAGTAACCTTTCAATCCTTCCTGGAGAAAGAGTGAAAGACGATTTTGAGCTGCCTCATCTCCATGAGACCAGTTTGCGCGCAGGCCACTGGCCCAGTCTGGCTTCGTTGGAATTAGACCCCAATCTTCTAAAGTATCTCCAACTGTCACTGAAGACTGCCATTTTTGTGCAGCTACAGGCACGCCTGTTGGTTGCAGCTGATCAGCGGATGCACGAGCGGCTTTATAAAAGGGCGTGAAAACTTTGTACCAGCCACCAGTCTTGGTCTTTACCTGCCATGGCTCTGCAATCAGAGAACCATTCCAACTCCTCACTTCAACGCCAGAATTCTTCAAAAGGGCCATAACACCTTTATCGGTAGCTATAGCCGCGGGCTCGTAACGTCTATTCCAAAAACAAGCACCCACTCCGAGATTATCTGCAAGTTTGGGCAGGATATCCTTGCTCGAACCACGCATCAAAATCAGTGGAACATTAATGGTATCCAAGGCATTTCGAAGCGCATCCAATGCCCCATGTAATTTCCATGAGGCCGCCGCACCTAGAGGCCGAGCACCATCACTTTCCGTTTCTAGCACATACAAACCTAAAACTGGGCGCCCAAGATTGATGGCAGCAGAGAGCGCGGGATTATCACTGATCCTTAAATCATTTCTAAACCAAACTAGAGCGGGACCAGCGGGTTTCATTCATCCTCTCCTAAAATCAGCCCATGAAATTTTAGATGCGAAATGCGCATACCCCATAGACCTTTGATAGTTATTTCCCTGAAACGGAAGTGTGTAAAATATTTATTAAAAGCAACCTGAAGTGATGCATATCGCTATACTTGCAGCCCTCTCGACCGTTTAATTGCAAAAGAACAAGAAGCTAATTGAAAAAAGATGCCTTGGCGGTTTAACCTACGCCGAAATGATTATTCCATAGAACCGGTTAAGCGGAAAAAAAATTCAGGAGGAATGCGCCTTATGGCTGATGGTATGCTGGAAAACAAAGTGGTCCTTGTTACAGGCGCTGGACGTGGTATCGGAGCTGAAGTAGCAAAACTGGCTGCCGCCGAAGGCGCTAAGGTGGTTGTAAATGACCTTGGTGGAGACGTAGGCGGCAGTGGTGCAGACAGCACCCCTGCTCAAGAGGTGGTCGCGGCTATTGAGTCAGCTGGAGGTGAAGCAGTCGTTAACGGTGATAGTGTTGCGGACTTTCAAGCTGCCAAGGCAATGGTTAAACAGGCTGTCGATACGTTCGGCCAAATTGATGCAGTGATAAACGTCGCAGGGATCCTACGAGACGTTATTTTCCATAAAATGACGCAGGATGATTGGAACGCTGTAATTAACGTCCACCTGAAAGGAACCTTTAATGTTTCCCGCGCTGCAGCTGATTATTTCCGCCAGCAAGAGTCGGGAGCAATGGTGCATTTTACCTCAACTTCCGGACTGATTGGCAACTTTGGCCAAGCCAATTATTCCGCGGCAAAACTTGGGATCATGGGCCTATCTAAATCAATAGCCCTGGATATGGCTCGCTTCGGAGTGCGTTCTAATTGCATGTCCCCGTTTGCTTGGAGCAGGATGATTGGAACGATCCCTTCCAACACACCGGAACAGGAAGCGCGTCTTGCAAAAATTAAGCGTATGACGCCTGCGCAGATTGCTCCAATGTGCGTCTACTTGGTCTCAGACGCCGCAAATGAAATGGGGGTCACCGCACAAGTTTTTGGCAGCCGTATGAACGAGCAAATTCTTTTTGGTCAGAACCGTCCCATTCGATCTGTTCATCGTGCGGAAGGGTGGACACCTCAAACGATCCATGAGGAAGGCATGCCAGCTCTAAAACCGAGTTTTATCCCCAACGATCGATCAGCAGATGTCTTTTCCTGGGACCCAATTTAATTGGTCCAACCAAAAGACTGAAACAAACGAAACTTACAGCAATTGTTAAAAGGAACCGGACTCATGGCAGACGGTGTTCTCGAAGGTAAAGTAATTCTTGTGAATGGAGCAGGTCGCGGCATTGGAGCCGAAATTGCTAAACTTGCAGCTCATGAAGGCGCAAAAGTTGTGGTGAATGACTTAGGTGCAACAGTGGATGGACGGAGTGATGCAGACATTGGCCCGGCTCAACAAGTAGTGAATGAAATCGAAGCCAACGGCGGAGAAGCTGTTGTTAATGGCGGCGATATTTCAAATTGGGATGATGCTCAGGCCATGGTTGCACAAGCCGTGGATGAGTTTGGTCAGCTCGATGGCGTGGTAAACGTAGCCGGTATTTTACGTGACGTTATTTTTCACAAAATGAGCGAAGATGACTGGGATGCTGTCATTAATGTACACCTTAACGGATACTTTAATGTTGCCCGAGCCGCAGCCGAAGTTTTTCGAACACAAGAATCAGGGGCAATGGTTCACTTCACTTCCACTTCAGGCCTAGTTGGCAATGTAGGCCAGGCAAACTATGCCGCTGCAAAGCTTGGAATTGTTGGTCTTTCGCAATCTATTGCTCTAGACATGGCACGCTTTGGAGTCCGTTCAAATATCGTTTCTCCATCTGCATTTACACGGATGATCGAAACTATTCCGATCAAAGGACCCGAAGGTGAGGCACGGCGTCGACGTCAAGAAGCAATGACGCCGCAAAAAATTGCCGCCCCATCCGTATATCTTCTGTCTGACTTAGCCCATGACATTACAGGACAGATATTCTATGTCCGCTCTAACGAGATCATGTTGATGAGCAAAACCAGACCCATCCGCACGATCCACCGCAGCGACGGCTGGACACCGAAGAACATACATGAACATGCAATACCGGCTCTCAAACCTCACTTTTCGCCAAATGAGGCTTCACCCCAATATTTCGTTTGGGATCCTGTTTGAAGGCGCATTAAAACTCCTTTGGTGTAGTGTCCTAGCCTCCACCATTAGCCTAGCAATTTGCACTGTAGCGCGTGCCGAAAATCCTTCAGCACGCGCTCACTTAGGCTATTCAATGAAGCATCCACTCGTGAAGGCGGGCTGGTATAGCTTTTCCGAAAAGTTAAAGACGGAGGAAGATGCACCCAAACTCAAGGTGTTTCTAAATGGCCCTGCTGGAGACGATTTCTCTGCGATTGAAAACTTGGCTCGTGGCCACTACCAATTTGGCTCAGCCGCACTTCCATCGTTTCCAGAAACTTTCCCGCATGCTGCCTTATTGGCGGAGATGGGACTTGTTGGTGGGGGGAACGAACTCGCAGCTACCGCGGCAATTACCGAATTACTAGCAATCCAATGCAAGCCTTGCGCTCAAATATTCGATAGACAGGGAATTGTATTTTTAGGTGCTTATGGTGCAGCACCGTTCGTAATACTCTCATACGATGCGCTTAACACCCCATTGGCCTTTCAGGAACTTACCACGCTCACGCCGGGTACAGCATGGGACCGCCTGATCATTTCTCTTGGCGGAAAGGTAACTCAGGATTTTAGCGATGCAGGCGATCTATTCGCCAGGGGAGAAATCAGCGCTGCAATTGCAACACCCCTAGAACTATCCAACCCCGCAGTTAAAGCTCAAACTCGGAATATTTTATCCGCTCCACTTGGCGCCTTTCGTGGAGGTGGGGCCTTTCTTGCATCGGCATCTTATTGGCGACAGCTGTCTGCTGAAGCGCGAGGTTCGATCTTGAATGCATTGCCCAGCGCCATTGTAAGCACTTCAATCGAATACAAACGGATTTCAGACCTTGCTATTGAAGAGGCCAAGGCTGAGGGGCTGATAGTTAGCCAAGCTACTCAGGACCTCGCCGCCAAGATCCACCAACATGCTGAAAATGATCTTTCTGCCATCATCCAAACTGCTGAAAACCGTTTTGGACTAACCAACGCTTCTGAGTTTGCGAGCCAATTTTTGTCCCTAAATCAGAAATTCGAAAAACTGCTTGCCAAAACACAAACTGAGGAAGAAGCCGCTCAAATTCTCAAAGCTGAGATTTTTGACCAATTGAAGCGGTCTAAATACGGCTCGGCTCCAAAAGAATAAGCCTCAATCTGACAGCAGTTTTGGATGGGACGGATTGACTCAGAAACTCTTTTCGCTAGGGTGTCGAACGACCTGGGTGGTGGGAATCTCCATTAGCCAGCATAAATTTCCAGGGAGGAATAACTTGATGCTTGGACTCCGAGCTCTTACAGCAGCAACTGTAGGTGCTGCCGCTGTTCTGGCGGCAGGCTTTGCAGCTGCTGATGGCCATGGCGACAAGCCAAAATACGGCGGCCATTTCACATACGTAATTCCATCAAAGGCCCCACCAAGCCTTGATGCGCATAGGGAAACAACTTACGGGGTAATTCATCCCGTTCGCCCTTATTACTCTACACTGCTTCGTGTAAACCCAGCCGACCCAAGTTCAGACGTATACGTCTGCGACCTTTGCTTGGGCGATGTGCCAGAGCCAACAAACGGCGGCAAAACTTACACTTTCAAGCTTAAGTCAGGTGTGAAGTTCCATGATGGTACTCCGCTAACATCAGCAGATGTCAAAGCAAGTTTTGACAAAATCATCTTCCCACCTGAAGGTGTCTCCAGCGCTCGTAAAAGCTTTTACATGATGGTAGATTCGGTCACCACGCCGGATGCTTCTACGGTCGTCTTCAACCTGAAATACGCTTCTTCAGCGTTTATCCCAGCGCTCGCTGCACCCTACAACTTCATTTATTCAAAAGCGAAGTTGGATGCAGATATTCACTGGTACGAAAAGAATATTCTTGGCTCAGGACCATTTATTCTTGATGAATATCAGTCGGGTGCTCAAATCACCGGCACCAAGAACCCAAATTACTATCTTAAGGGTCTACCTTATCTTGATAGAATCACGGGTGTCTTTGCTAACAAAGAGTCGATCCAAGTTCAGGCTCTCCGAGGCAACCGAGCCAGTGCTCAGTTCCGCGGTTTTCCACCAAAGACACGTGACGACCTAGTCAGAGCTCTTGGTGACAAGGCCACCGTTCAAGAAACGGATTGGAATTGCGTTCTTCTCGCCACACCAAACCACTCTCGCAAGCCTTTTGATGACGTCCGAGTGCGTCGTGCTCTAACCCTTGCCCTGGATCGCTGGGGTGGATCAGAATACCTGTCAAAAATTGCAATCGTGAAAACTGTTGGCGGTATTGTCTATCCAAAGAGCAAGCTTGCGGCGACAAAAGAAGAATTGATGCAGCTGGACGGCTATAAAGCTGACCTAGAGGCTTCACGGGCTCGTGCACGTGAGCTCCTCAAGGAAGCTGGCATCGATCTCTCTAAAACCTACATATTGAACAACCGTGCCGTAGACCAACCTTATAAAGTGGTAGGTGTATGGTTGCTTGATCAATGGCGCCAAATCGGACTTAACTTTGAACAACAAGTTAAGCCTACTGGACCGTTCTACGCTTCTCTTCGTGAGAAGGGGGACTTTGATGTTTCGATTGACTTCAACTGTCAATCAATCGTCAATCCTCCGATTGATACGTCCAAATATTTGTCTTCAGACATCAACCCAGCCAACTACAGCCGGGTTGTCGATCGTAAAATGGATGAGCTTTACAACGACATGTTGCTTGAAGCTGATCCAGCGAAGCAACGTGTGAAGATGCGTACGTATGAAAAATACGTTCTTCATGATCAGGTGACACAGATGATTACACTCTGGTGGTTCCGTACAACTGTTCACCGCTCTCACTTCAAAGGCTGGAAAATTAGCCCCAGCCATTACTTAGGTCAGGCACTCGATACTGTGTGGCTTGATCCTGATGCGGATAAGTAATATCTGCTTTTAAATGCCTTTCAGGCATGAACGCCCGTGAGCCAAAAGGCACACGGGCGTTCCCTTTATGACACTAATTTAGGTCTCTGTTCATGCATAAGTATCTTGTAAAGCGCATGCTGATGATGGTGCCAACCCTGATTGGCGCAGCAATTTTAGTTTTTACACTCATGCACATGATCCCAGGAGATGTTTGCGCTCTCCGTTATGCTGGAACTGGAGGCACGTTTGACGTAAATCAAATCGAGCAGTGCAAAGAAGAATTAGGTCTTAACAGGCCGCTACTTGTGCAATTTTTTGAATGGATTGGCGGATTCTTTATTGGTGATTTCGGTACATCAATGTGGACTGATCGCCCAATCACTGAAGAAATGGGGCCACGTGTTTTGCTCTCTCTTCAGGTAGCCGTTATGGCAACAATCATTTCTATTCTTATCTCTATCCCGCTAGGTACTATTTCGGCGGTTAAACAGAATTCATGGATCGACTACACGGTTAGATGCGTAAGTATAGCCGGAATTGCGATGCCCTCATTCTGGTTGGGCATTCTGATCATGCTAGGACTTTTGGCTGTATCTAATTCACTTCTTGGATATGGATGGATACCTCCAATTCAGTATATCCCGCCCCTTAAAGACCCAATCGGCAACCTTACTCAGCTGATATGGCCCGCCTTGGCAACTGGATATCGATATTCTGCAGTCGCAACTAGGATGACACGATCCGCGTTGCTCGAGGTCCTTCGTGAGGACTACATCCGCACCGCACGCGCCAAGGGTGTTATTGAAAAGTTAGTGGTAAATAGGCATGCCCTTAAAAATTCAATGCTGCCTGTTGTTACAGTTATCGGCATTGAGTTTGCCTTCCTTATGGGGGGGCTGGTTGTTACAGAGCAGGTGTTCAATCTTAATGGTCTTGGGAAGCTATTCGTCGATAGCGTTACCAACCACGACTATACACTAACCCAAGCTCTGGTGATGCTGGTTGCATTCATCTTTGTTGTTATGAACATCGTCATTGACGTGATCTACGCCTGGTTAGATCCACGTATCCGCTATAGCTAAGTAAGGAGAAATTTGGTCATGAACGTCGCAGCTACGACAGTCGACGCCGCTCCTACAGAGAAGACCCTTCTCCAGAAGATCGGTCGGATGGCTCGCCGTCAGCCCTTAGGGGCAGTCTCAGGCATAATGATCTTGATCATGGTATTAGTGGCGCTTTTAGCTGACATTGTTGCTCCACACGATCCTTTAAAGATGAATTTTATCGATCAACTTGCCGCTCCATCAGCAACGTATCTTCTAGGAACCGATGAGCTTGGCCGGGATATCTTGAGTCGTATTATCTACGGGTCACGCACCGCTCTATTTATTGGCTTCGTATCAGCTTTTATTGGCGCAACATTGGGCTTGGTCTTAGGAGTTACAAGCGCTTATCTGGGTGGCTGGTTTGATCTAATTTTCCAACGGATTGTCGATATTTTTATGGCCTTCCCATTAATCATCATGGCGTTAGCCATCGTATCGGTTTTTGGTTCTGGTGTGGGCAATGTGATCATAGCAATTACAATTCCCTTTATCCCTAAATGCGCTCGGGTTGTTCGATCTAGTGCGCTTGCACTGCGTGAAATTCCTTATATTGATGCTGCCCGCGCGTGTGGTTACAGCCATGTACGCATTGTGCTTGTGCATATGGTGCCTAATGTCATGGCCCCTTACCTCATTATGGTAACAAGCTTTGTTGGTCAGGCTATTCTTCTAGAAGCCTCATTGTCTTATCTTGGCCTTGGAGTTCAGGAACCAACAGCCGCTTGGGGTTTAATGTTGCGAGGTGGTGCAGAGCAATTTTTTGAAAGTGCACCCTGGGTAGCAATTTTCCCTGGCCTTGCCATCACTTTAGCCGTGTTCGCCTTCAATCTTTTCGGTGACAGCTTACGTGACGCTCTTGATCCAAAACTTCGGTCCTCGTGAGTGGTAGACCTGATTAGGGGTAATGACGGCTTGTCGCGTTGCGGCTGGTGCGGAACAGACCCTGAATATCAGCGCTACCATGATGAGGAGTGGGGAAGACCGGTTAGAGACGACTACGCACTGTTTGAAAAGCTTTGCTTAGAAGGCTTCCAAGCCGGTCTATCGTGGATCACTATCCTCAAGAAACGCGATCGATTTCGTGAGGTTTTCCATAGCTTTGATCCAGAAAAAATAGCTGGGATGACGAACGAAGATATATCACGTCTTATGCTCGATGCAGGCATAATTAGAAATAGACTGAAGATAGAAGCAACAATCTCAAACGCTCAGGCCTGGCTCAAGATTATGGAATCCGGCAATAACAGCTTTGCCAATTTCATATGGGCATCTGTAGACGGCATAACTAAAATTAATCAACCACAAACAAAAACAGAGGTGCCTAGCAAAACCAAAGAGGCGGAAATACTATCAAAGCGCTTAAAAAAAGCCGGATTTCGCTTCGTTGGCCCCACAATCTGTTATGCTTTTATGCAATCAATGGGACTCGTTAACGATCATATTAAAGGCTGCTGGAAGGCTCCCTAATGCCACATAAGGAGAAACTTGAAGAACTTAAGCGTCGCCGCGAAGAAGCCCGAGCGATGGGTGGCGCGCGCAAACTTGAGGCTCGTCGCAATGCCGGTGTTTTGAATGCCCGCGAAAGACTACACCACCTTTTAGACAATGACTCTTTCTTAGAAGCCGGACTCCACGCGTATTCGATCCGCGAGCAAACAAGAGATAAATCCCCTGCAGACGGTAAAATTGCTGGATTTGGTGAAATCGAAGGTAGGCCAGTGGCTTTGGTTGCCAATGACTTTACTGTTCTTGGTGCCTCCTCATCGCAAGTGAATATGAAAAAGATGGGGCATATGAAGCGCACTGCGCGTGAACGTGGTTTACCACTAATCCTTCTTGGCGAAAGTAGCGGCGGACGCATGCCAGACCGAATGGGTTCAGCTGGCCGAGCTACAATCGGGCAAGATAGAGAAGAATATCGGCGCACCCGTGAAACCCCATGGGTATCCACTCTGATGGGGCAATCATATGGATCATCTACCTGGTACAGTGTCATTTCAGATGTAGTTTTTGCCCGAAAGGGTGCGGTAATGGCGGTAACCAGTCCCCGCGTAACCTCGTTGGCGATAAGTCAAGAAATTGAACCGGAAGATTTGGGAGGTTGGAAGCTCCATACAGATGTCACTGGGTTAGTAGATAAAGCTTTTGATACCGATGAGGAGGTCCTTGATGCAGTTAAGACTTTCCTTTCTTATCTGCCGTCAAATTCGCAATTACCACCTCCCCGCCAGCAAACGTGGGAAGAAGCCGATCAAAACGAGCTCCTGAATATTCTACCAGAAGAGCGCCGACGCGTTTATGATGCAAGGAAAGCGGTACATACGATTGCTGATTTGGGGAGCGTCTTTGAGCTAAAGGACCGGTTTGGTAAGTCGATTGTTACTGCACTTGCAAGAATTGAGGGCCGTACGGTCGGCTTTATCGCCAACAACCCTCGTTTTCGGGCTGGTGCGATTGATCCCGATGCGTGTGATAAAGCAGTCTCATTTATTGTACTCTGTGACAGCTTCAACATACCGATAATATTTATGGTCGATCAGCCTGGCTTCTATATTGGCCTCGAAGGCGAGAGAAAGCGCGCTCCTGGTAAGATCATGAATTGGATGAATGCTTTAGCCCAGGTTACCGTCCCACGTTTCAGCGTAATTGTACGTAAAAGCTACGGCCAAGCTTATTTAAATATGGGTGGTGGTAGAAATTCAGATGAAGTTTTAGCCTGGCCCACAGCAGACTTAGGATTTATGGAGCCCCGCCTCGCTGTAAACGTTCTACACGGCGTGAAGGAAGATGAAGATCCAGATCGGTTTTCCAAATTAGCTTCAGAATTAGACCGCGGAACCGAAGCTTGGGATCTCGCAGGTCTCTACGAAGCACAATATGTTATTGCTCCGCAGGAAACACGCGAGCATCTCGCCCGGTTACTCACTGTCTACGAGGGCAAACAAGTAGGCGAGCATCTTCTCTCAAATTGGCCGACTACTTTCTAAACAATATCTGGACAGAACAATCCCCCTTCCCCCATTCTTTAGAGTAGGTAGGTAGGTAGGTAGGGATGGTTAGTTATGTCTAATGAGTTCACAATTGTTCCGATGACACTGCATATCGGTGCTGAAATCCGAGGATTGGATCTTTCAAAACCAATTACACCGGAAATCGCGGAAGCAGTTAATGCAGCCTTGATTAAATGGAAAGTCATTTTTTTCAAAGGCCAAAATCTCTCACATGCAGGGCAGGTGTCTTTTGCAAGGTCAATGGGAGAACCGACCATCGGGCACGCGGTTTTTGGCCATGACCCGGACTATCCCGAAATATATTCAGTGGCAAAATTTCGTACTGCCCAAACTCACAGAACTGCAAAAATGCAACGCCCATGGACTGGCTGGCATACTGACCTGACAGCCGCTATCAATCCTCCCAAAGCATCCATTTTACGCGGTGTTACAATTCCTCCATATGGAGGCGACACATTTTGGACCAATCTCGCAGCGGCGTACGAAGGACTATCCGAAACATTTCGTAACTTTGTTGATACCCTGAAAGGCATTCACCGATTTGAACCTCCTGCTGGAGCGAAAATAAATTCAAATTATGACGAGAGCATTCGCCGCCGAGTTATGGAAAGTGAGCATCCTATTGTCCGCATTCATCCTGAGTCAGGAGAGCGGATACTTTTCGTCAGTCCATCGTTCCTAAAATCTATTTCAGGGCTAACCCCAAGGGAAAGTGGGCAAATATTGGAATTGTTATGGGAGCATATTACTCGACCAGAATATACTGTCCGTTTTAAATGGGAGCCGGGCGATATTGCAATGTGGGATAACAGGTCGACTGCACACTTAGCGCCAACAGATATCTTTGAGAGCAATTATGATCGTCAATTGTATCGAGTGACTTTAGTTGGCGATGTTCCCGTCGGAACTGATGGCAAGCAGTCCATCTCCCTACAAGGACAGCCTATTCTGTCCGTTCAAGACGAATTAGCACTACAAGCTGCCAAAGGAAGATAATCTTTTCTATTCATTTGAGCCTTTAATTGCATCAATCATCGCATCCGTAACTTCTTTTGTAGAAGCCTTTCCCCCAATATCTGGCGTTTTTATGCCAGCTGCAGTAACAGTCTCAATTGCGCGCATTAGTCGAGCGGCTGCAGACGGTTCGCCTAAATGCTCAAGCATCTGACAGGCAGTCCAGAAAGTGGCTACTGGGTTAGCAATTCCCTTTCCTGTGATATCAAATGCAGAACCATGAATTGGCTCAAACATGGAGGGGAAGCGGCGTTGGGGGTCAATATTAGCTGTCGGCGCCACTCCAATCGATCCAGCAAGTGCGCCTGCAAGATCAGAAAGGATGTCTGCATGCAGATTGGTAGCAACGATGGTATCCAAACTCTTCGGATCAAGGGTCATTCGCACCGTCATGGCGTCAACTAACATCTTATCCCATGTTACATCGGGGAAGTCCTTTGCTACTTCAGCAGCAATCTCATCCCACATAACCATGCCATGGCGTTGGGCATTCGATTTGGTAACAACTGTCAAAAATTTCCGAGGCCTTTTTTGTGCAAGCTCAAAGGCGAAACGCATAATGCGCTCGACACCAATCCGCGTAAAAATAGCAACCTCTGTTCCCACCTCTTCTGGCATGCCCTTATGGACACGACCACCATTGCCGGCATACTCACCCTCAGAATTTTCACGAACTATTACCCAGTCTAGGTCACCTGGCTGGGCATTGCGAAGAGGTGACTCGACTCCATCTATAATTTTGGTGGGACGCACGTTTGCATACTGGTCAAAGCTCTGACAGATCTGAAGCCTCAAACCCCATAAAGTTATATGATCTGGTACATCGGGTGCGCCTACTGCGCCAAAATAAATCGCATCAAATGATTTTAGTTGGGCCAATCCATCAGATGGCATCATTGCCCCGTACTTTTTGTAATAATCTGTTCCCCAATCGAAGTGGGTTACATCAAAATTAATATCACCTTCACGTCTGGCGAGCGCTTCTAGTACAGCTAGGCCAGCATCAATTACTTCAGGCCCAATTCCATCAGCGGGAATGGATGCAATTTTATAATTACGCATAGAACCACCTATTTTTTAGAGGGTTCTAGGCCACGACTTCTGGCAACACAATGGTCAGAAACGATTTACTGGCAACTTAAGCATGGGTGCACCATCTTCATCTGTAGGCACCTCACCTGCCCGCATATTGACCTGTAAAGATGGCAAGATAAGAGTTGGCATAGATAGCGTAGCATCACGTGCAGTTCGGAGTTTAACGAAGTCCTCGCGGCTCTTGCCTCTCCCAACATGGATGTTGCTATCTCTCTCCTCTTTGACAGTGGTTTCCCAGATCATTTCGCGAGATCCCCCAGCGCCATAATCGTGGCACATAAACAGACGCAATGAATCTGGTAGAGAAAGAACTTTTTGAATTGAATCGTAAAGCAACCCTGCATCGCCTCCAGGAAAGTCTGCACGAGCTGACCCACTGTCAGGCATAAAGAGGGTATCACCGACAAAGGCTGCGTCGCCCACCACATGCACCATACACGCTGGAGTATGCCCCGGGGTCGATATTGTGAACGCTTTGAGGTCACCTATTTGGTAATTATCTCCGTCTTTAAAAAGGCAATCGAATTGAGAACCATCCCGACGGAATTCAGTTCCCTCATTAAATACTTTGCCAAAGACCTCCTGTATTTCCAGGACCTTCTCACTAATTCCTATCTTACCTCCAAGCCGATCCTGAATATATGGCGCAGCACTGAGGTGATCTGCATGAACATGAGTTTCAATAATCCATTGAAGTTCAAGATCGTTAGATCTTATGTGCTCAATTACACTATCTGCTTGGGCAAAACTAATCCTGCCAGACGCATGGTCGAAATCCATTACACTATCGATAACAGCGCAGGCTTTAGTATCTGGATCACTCACTATGTACGTTACAGTATTGGTTGCCTGATCGAAGAATGAGGTAACAACCGGTTTTACAGTCATGTCTATTGGATATTCAGTCATAAGGCTCATACCTCCAGCTTCGCAGCGCAAAACTATACCAAAATATGATTACCATTTATTCTCTGACAGACAACTTACTTGAGTAATTCAACTGGATATATCATTCATTTAAATATTGACGGCTGGAATTAGTAAACTCTACGTTCAGAGCGAAAAAATACGGCGTTCTTATTGATCTTTTAGGAAAATCATCCATGACCTACGCACATATAGATGTTCGTCCAATTTCTGGCGCACTTGGAGCCGAAATACATGGCGTCGACCTAAGCAAGGACCTCAGTGGAGCCGTAATTGAAGAAATTCGCTCAGCCTGGTTAGAACATCTTGTTATCTTTTTCCGTGATCAAGAGATAACGCCAGCCCAGCAGCTTGCTTTTGCAGAGCAGCTCGGTGAGCCAGTCGAATACCCATTTGTGCAAGGACTCCCCGATTTTCCCACAATCACTCCCATCATCAAGTTGGAGCATGAAAAGGTCAATTTCGGGGGTTTATGGCACACAGATACCACCTACCAACAACGCCCACCGATGGCATCTATGCTTTATGCGTTAGAAGTACCTAAATTTGGCGGAGACACGTTATTTGCCAATTGTTATATGGCCTACGAAACCCTCTCAGAAGGCCTTAAGACAACACTGGAACCACTTATTGGTGTGAATTCATCCACAAAAGGTCGCGTTGTTGATACCCGCGCGGCCAGGATTGCAGACGCACCAAAAGAAGATGCTAAAAAACCTAGAGTTGCTGAGCACCCTGTTGTCCGCGTGCATCCAGAGACAGGTCGAAAAAGTCTTTATGTAAGTTTTGCTCACACCACTAACTTTAAGGGTTGGAGTGAAGCAGAAAGTCAGCCTCTACTGGACTATCTATTCGAACATCAAACGTTACCAGAGTTCACTTGCCGATTTCGGTGGGAGAAGGGTTCAATAGCACTTTGGGATAATAGATGCGCACTTCACAATCCAATTAACGATTATCACGGCCACAAGCGCGTTCTTCACCGTATCACATTCGCAGGTATGGATACTGCTTGAGCTATGTCACTCTCCCAACACAACGATACAATTCGGTTCCTAGTTCTTGATGGTGATGGTATTGGGCCTGAAATCGTCCGGAGCACATTGACTGTGCTAGACGCTGTTTCTGATCATTTTGGGCTGCATTTCTCATTCGAGAAGTTGCCAATAGGCTTTGAAGCACTATCCATTGAGGGAACATCTTTTCCAGAACGCATTATGGCTGCCATTCCAAATTGCGATGGTATTATTCTAGGGCCTGTAGATCATGCCGCTTACCCTCCCCCATCAGAGGGCGGTCTTAACCCCTCAGGCGAACTCCGAAAACGACTAGAGCTTTTCGCCAATATTCGACCTGCATTATCAAGACCAGGTTTTCCGCCACCGTGTGGAAAAAACGTAGACTTGGTAGTAGTTCGTGAAAATACAGAAGGTTTCTATGCAGATCGATCAATGTTCCTTGGCAATGGTGAATTTATGCCAACGCCTGACATTGCAATGTCTCTTCGTAAAATTACTCGGGAAGGCAGCACAAGGGTTGCAGTGGCTGCCTTTGAATTGGCAAGGCGCCGACCTCGTAAGCTTTTAACTGCTGTACACAAAGCCAATGTGCTTCGGATTGGGGACGGACTTTTTCTCGAATGCTGTCGCGAGGTTGCAAAACAGTACCCAGACATCTCGTACGACGAAAAAATTGTAGATGCGATGGCTGCTCTCTTGATTAGAGACTCAAGTCAATTTGACGTAATTGTTACTACGAACATGTTTGGAGATATTCTTTCCGACCAGGCCTCTGAACTTTCCGGCAGCTTGGGCCTTGCTGCATCATTAAATGCAGGTAAAGACGCAGCAGTTGCCCAGGCACAACATGGTTCCGCCCCAGATATTGCAGGACAAGACATAGCAAACCCAAGTTCCTTGATTGGATCTTCGGCAATGCTACTAGGTTGGCTGGGCGAACGGCATAACGATCAAAGACTAATTGAAGCTGCTGAGGCAATAGAGCGAGCCCTTAGTGAGGTCATTGCAGAGCCTGCAAAGCGCACACGTGACCTAGGAGGAAAAGTAGGAACACAGACATTTGCTGCCCACGTGGCAGACACTCTAAGGAACCAAACCTAACCCCTAAGCTGACCTAAGAGCATTTCCTAAATCTGACACTGGCAGCTGGTCCAAATTCAATACTGCCTCGCGGATTTTCTCTGCATGGTCTTCAGCTATCGACATTTTTGCCGAGGCCCTGAATTTTGCACTTACGCCAGCCTCGTCTAACATACGCTCACCCGCACCACTATTGATGGGAACATGGCGGGAGATTGATTTACCGTTGTCTAAGTGAACAGTTAGGCCTCCTGAAAAGTAGGTTGGGAAACGAGTATCGGGGTCTGAAGCACAGGTAACTTTAGCTGTCAGATCTAGAAGTTCAGGGTCAGAAAACGCCTCATCCCGAAGTTCGGCCAAGCCAAAATAGCCCTTAGCCAGACAAGTAGCTATGACAAATTGAGCGCTGAATTTTGCCTCATAGTCAGTCTTAGGAGTCAGCTTGGAAGCTGCAGGTTCAGCGACTATCGGCATTGTCGGCCCAGGCAAATAAGCCTCTACAGACGAGATCTGCCCAACATCAATTTCACGACTTATTTCGATCGCAGCGTCTGCACATCCATGTATAAAATGACATACCGGATATGGCTTGATAGCAGTAACAGCTAATTCCCAGCGTTTCCCTAAGTCGGCATCTAACTCATCCGCATCGGTATCTTTTAAATGAGATTGGAAATGGGTTTCAAAGAGCCCAAACTTACCTTCATAAACCCGGCTAGGACCAACAAAACCCTGTTGAGCCAATGTTGCAGCAGTAATACCAGCAACAGCTCCCCAGCCAGGATGAAAACGCTTTGTCCAAGCGCCCTCTTCAAGAAAAACTTGCAGGCCTGCCGCACTACTCCCAGTAACTCCCTGAGCCATGGTTAGTTCATCTGCGTTTAGCCCCATGAGCTTACCCGCGATAATGGCAGAGCTAAAATGAGATGCGACAGCCGTTGCATGATACCCAGCATGATGGAAGGCACCTTTAGCAGCTAGACCAATCCGAATTGATGTTTCCATGCCAGCAACGTAAGCAACCAACATATCTCTACCGCTTGCGCCAACGGCCTCACCAACTGCTAATGCAGCAGGAAGTGTTGCAACGGAAGCATGAATAATTGCACCAAGATGTGTGTCATCAAAGTCAAGCCCATGAAGCAGCATCCCATTGGCTAAGGCTGCATCTCGCGCAGACATTCCATTCTGCTCACCGATGACAGAACACACCCCAGATCCGCCAAGTGCCTTAACCCCTGATATTGCTTTATCTGCGAACGGGTAGGACCTAGCCGCAACACCAACTCCAATGGCATCTAAAATTTGAAGCTTGGCTCTGTGTTTGACTGAATCTGGTATCGCTTCCCAAGACAAATTCGCCGTGAATTCTGCTAATGCTCTGGATTTAGACTTAACATCTGTCATTTTTGCTCTCCAACCTTAACGACCCTGCCAATTTGGAATACGGCGCTCGCTCATTGCTTTGACACCCTCTTTAAAATCTTCGGTCGCACGAAGTCTATCCTGGATTGCGAGTTCATGATCAGTAGCCGCTTTTACTTTCTCTGCTAAGCTGCCACGCATAGTCTTTCGGGTTTCAACAATGCCTAAAGGTGAACACTCAGCTATTTCAGTTGCAAAAGAAATTGCGGTATCTCGCAGATCTTCCATGGGTACAAGGGCATCAACAAGCCCCCACTGGAAGGCCTCCTCAGCCTTTATGCGGCGGGATGTCATAAACATCAGCTCAGCACGATGTTTGCCAATCACTTCTGGCAAAGTCACGGTCAAACCAAATCCAGGATGAAAGCCGAGCCTCGTAAAATTGGCCACGAACCGGGCTTCTGGGCAAGCCACACGGAAATCTGGCATTAGCGCAAGTCCCAGGCCTCCGCCTACCGCGGCTCCTTGCACCGCCGCAACTACAGGCTTGGGCGTTCTAAAAAGCCTCACGGCCTCCACGTAAAGATGATTTCCACTTTTTGTTGCTGAGTCCCCGGCAGATGGTTGAGTAAAGTTTCCACCAGCACAGAAATTCTTTCCCTCGGAGCATAACACTATTGCCCTGCACGCATTATCTGCACCTAAATCCTCAAACGCTGAAGCAAGTGATTCAATCAGGTCATAGCTAAAATAATTGTGCGGAGGACGTCTAATTTCCGCAACAGCTACAAAATTATCTAGTGTTACGTGAAGGTCTCCATATGTTCCGTACTCCGCCATTTTATATCTCCTTAATTTATTACAACTGCTACCACGCTGATTCTAATATCGCCAAGGAATTTGCCACTCTCTCTTCTGGAGAAGATAAATTGGCAGACGCATTAAAATTTTTGACCGTTTCTGCAGCAACCGTAATCAAGTCAGTTTTCTTGATAGGTAAGTCACGGAGGCGGATAGGCATTCCAACCTCTGCATATAGTGCTTCTAAACCATCGGCTATTGCTAATGAGATAGCCAAAGCATCTTTGCCATTCACATCAATTCCAAGTGCTTCAGCTGTCCTGGCGCCCGCATCAGCGGGCGGTGGCTCTGGGAAAAGTCGAATGGTGGAAGCATGTAGGACGCAGGTTGCCTCACCTTGCCCAATAGCTGGGAATTGAAGGTGGAGCGCCGTTGCGACCGCATAATCGCTTGCAAACGGACCACGCGCCCTCATCGGCCGGCCATCGTCTTCTGCTCGATTTTGCAAAAAGGCCCCAAGAGCTAGTTCAAAGCGAAGAATTGGGTTTTCTGGCTCGAAATTAAGTCGTCCATAAGCCTTAGAAACAAGATTAAATGCTTGATCGAGGTCGCCACGAATTAGGGGGTTTTGTACCTTCTCGCCCAGTGTTGCAAATAGACCTGCAAATAATGTAGTGGCCGTCGAACGCAACACGCTTTGGGGTGCGGACATAAGCGCTCCCTCATCAAGAAAAATAGAGACAGGTCTCGTCTTCGGATCAAAATATTCCATCCTATGGTCAAGGTCTGAGTTTTTAAGTCCTGTTCCTGCTCTATTCATGGCGGAAGTGGGAGTTGTCGGAATATTTATAATAGGTGGCTTAGGAGCCTTTAGGCGCGGACTGTAGGGTTTCTCGCCAGCCCGATATTGTGTCATCAGCTCAAACGGGTCTTCATTTTCACCCATAAAAACAGCCACACCGCGCACTGCAACAATTACACTGCCTCCTCCTACTGCAATAAGCAGATCCGCTTGAGCAAACTTTGCCGCATCAGCGGCCTTTAAAACGGATGTGTAGGTGGAGTCATTTTCTATTCCATCGAAGTAACCACAGAAAGTATCACCGAGTGTTGCTCGGATCCGCTTGATTAGATCCGTCTGAGTACTGATTGACGGCGAGCAGATCACAAAAGCTCTTTTTGCTCCCTGCCGTGCAACGACCGACGTTAATTCCATTTCAATAGCGCTTGGCCCAGCGAATAATTTCCAAGAATATCCAGAACTTCGAAAAACTTTATCGGACGCCAATTGGTAATTCCTATCTGTGTTACAAAACCACTCAGTTTTGAGGTTAACACTACGAACAGTAGTTGGAGAGCTTTTAAAACGCCTCTAAGCTAATGTTTTTCTCCTAGCGACTAATATCCGAGGAAAACCCTTAATGAGCGTAACGAATATCAAACCTATTAGGTCCTACCTCTTTGTACCTGCTCTGAAAGCCTCAATGATTGAGCGTGGGGCCGCAGCTGGAGCAGATGCAATTATTCTCGATCTTGAAGATAGCGTGCCACCAGCTGCGAGATTAGATGCAAGGGCCTTGGTAGTAGAGAAATTGCCCTGGCTAGCTGAGCAAGGTCAACGGGTTTACGTTCGAATAAACCGAAGCCCATATCTTTACGATTTTGATGATCTGAAAGCCGTTGTAGGGCCTCACCTCGAAGGTATCATCATGTCAAAACCAATCGGGCCTGAAGATGTGGATTGTCTATCTATGATGCTATCCGAGGTCGAGCATCAGAAAGGTACTGTTGTTGGGTCTACCCGTCTTGTCCCAACACTGGAAACAGCTCGCTCAATGCAAAAGGCCTATGAACTCGCTCTCTGCGAGCGTGTTTCTGCACTTGCTGGCCCAATGGCCAAAAATGGCGATAGCGCGCGCGCATTAGGTTGTGATTGGTCTATGGAAGGTCGGGAATCTCTATATCTGAAGTCTAGGGTGGTTATGGCTGCCAGAGCTGCTGGAAAAGCTCCCATCGGAGGACTCTGGCAGCAGGTTCATGACTTAGAGGGGCTCAAATCATTCTTGGCAAGAGAACGTGAGTTGGGCATTGCAGGTCAGATGATACTTCACCCCTCAAATGTTGCTCTAACCAATGAAACTTTCAGCCCCACTCCCGAGGAAGTGGCCTTTTATCAAGGCATGATAGACGCCCACGAAGCATCTGTTGCAGAAGGCAAAGCATCATGCATATACGAAGGCGATCACATCGATATTGCTCACGTACAAACTGCTCGTGAGATCGTGGCACTGGCAGCCTCTTTCGACGGTTAGCGACTCGCTGCTTGGATTGCGTTCCATACCTTCATTGGCGTTGCAGGCATATCTATGTGTGTAACGCCATAGTCTGAAAGAGCGTCTATCAACGCGTTCATAACTGACGGCATCGCACCTGCACAACCTGCTTCACCGCAGCCTTTAACACCTAAAGGATTAGTCTTTGCCGGGCTGGGGAGATGATCAATGGCTGTCATGTCAGGCATATGATCAGCGCGAGGCATTGCATAATCCATGAAAGAGCCCGTCAGAGGTTGTCCTTCCTCATCAAAAATCACTTCTTCCATTAATGCCTGTCCAATGCCCTGCGCTACACCGCCATGAGCCTGGCCAGCTACCAACATTGGATTAACAACCACACCAAAGTCATTAACCATGACGTAGGACACCACTTCTACGACCCCTGTATCAGGGTCTACCTCAACCTCCGCTATATGACAGCCATTGGGGTAGGAGAAAGGAGGGCCTTCCGCTATGTGAGACACGGACATGTCATTTTCCAAATCGTCAGGTAAATCTGTCGATGTTCTCGCAGCGGCTGCTAGTTCCATAATACCAATCGCACGATCAGTACCCGCGATAGTGAACTTCCCACCATCTGGCGCCACATTAAATTCGATATCACCCACGGCTGCTTCAAGCATATGGGCAGCAAGTTTTTTACCCTTCTCTTTTACAAGTTCGGAAGCTTCAAAGATCGCTTTTCCGCTATGCATTGTAGAACGAGAACCACCAGTCCCCGTGCCTGCAATTAGCTCATCAGAATCACCCTGAATCAATCGAATTGCCTCAAAGGGAATACCGAGGAGAGTTGTTAGTACCTGAGCAAAAGTAGAAGCATGACCCTGACCATAATCTAATGTACCGGTAACGATCGAGACCGTGCCATCTTCTTCAAACCTAATACCACCCATCTCACGGCCAGGTGGACCAGTCACTTCTAAATACTGCCCGATACCAATACCACGCAGCTTACCTCGCGTCTTAGCCTCTGCCCGTCTGGCAGGAAATCCATTCCAGTCTGCATCAGACAAAGCCTTATCAAGAATTGCTGGAAAATCGCCAGAGTCATAAACGGTATTTGCTGGTGTCGTGTGAGGCAGCATAGCGGGAGTGATATGATTACGGCGTCTGATCTCCACCCGATCAATGCCCATTTCCCTTGCTGCAGTATCAAGAATACGTTCAATGTAATAATTGCTTTCCGGTCGGCCAGCACCTCGGTAAGGACCAACAGGCGTAGTGTTCGTAAAAACACAACGCGTGGCCACTTCTTGTAAGGGAGTTGCATAAACACTGATTGTGTTCTTCACGACGTTACCGGTCGGCTGCATAACGGTTCCGTTTGATAGGTAAGCCCCAGGCGTTCCAAACCCAGAGATACGGATAGCAGTTATGCAGCCATTTGCGTCAAAAGCAGCTTCCTGCCGCATATCATGGCCTCTGCCATGACTGTCAGACAAAAAGCTTTCAGAACGCTTATCAGTCCACTTTACCGGTCTACCCAAAAGTTTTGCTGCATGAAGGATTGCGATGTACTCAGGGTAACAAGAAGATTTCATTCCAAAGCTTCCACCCACATTACCTATGAGTACCCGGATATCTTTGGCCTCTGCTTTAAGAGGCTTTGACAAATTATTTCGCATAGGAAATGCGCCCTGGCATCCAAGTCGAAGAACGTATCGACCATCTTCTATGTTCGCTAGAGCCGACCGCGGCTCCATAGGAGCCACAGCGATACGACTGTTCCAAATTTTCATCGATACGACATGGGCAGCCTGTTCAAATGCCGCAGCGACCGCATCCCCATCTCCATGGTGGAAATCTAATACCACGTTGCTTGGGATCTCGTTATGAACCGCAGCGGCAGAGTCAGCTGCACCAGCCTCTGCAGAGGTAACCGCAGGAAGGCTCTCAATATCTAAGAACACTGCTTCTGCTGCGTCTTCTGCTTGAGCGCGTGTTTCTGCTACCACGCAAGCAACTGGATCGCCGACAAAACGGACCTTATCGATCGTTAGAGGAGGTTGCTCTGGCTTAATCATGCTGGTGCCATCACGATTTTTAAAATCAGGGCCAGAACTCATTGACCCGTAACCTGCATCAACCAGGTCTTTTCCCGTGATAATTTCTAGAACGCCCGGCATAGCCTTGGCATCGCTAACACTAACTTCCTTCAATAATCCATGGGCTACAGGGCTTCTGACCATGACTGCATAGGCTTGGCCAGGCAAGGAATTATCATCTGCATAGCGGCCATGCCCCTTTACCAACACCGGGTCCTCTTTTCGAGAAACGGGCTGACCAATCGAATATTTCTCGACCGAGGCCGAAATAGCATCGAGTGGGGACATGATTAATCTCCAGAATGTTTGGAAGAAACTTGTTATGGAGATTAAGGCGAGTATCGTCGCTGTGGAAGTGCTAAGAGGTTCCTCAAATAAAGTATTTTAAAAACACTAGATATCAGGGTCGTAACCAAGGACGGGGCGCAGCCAGCGCTCTGCTGTTTCAAGATCTACACATTTTCGGATTGCGTAATCTTTTACTTGATCTTTTTCCACCCTTGATACCCCAAAATAGCGCGCTTCAGGGTGGGCAAAATACCAACCTGAGACTGAAGCCCCTGGCATCATTGCAAAGCTTTCCGTCAAACTAACCCCTGCAAGATGCTCTGCATCAAGAATATGGAAAAGTGTTGTCTTCTCAGAGTGATCTGGGCATGCAGGATACCCAGGCGCGGGGCGTATACCTCTATATTTTTCGCGAATAAGCTCTTCATTAGTAAGGTCTTCTCTCGGAGAATAACCCCAGAATTCACGTCTTACCCGTTCATGCATTCGCTCTGCGAAAGCTTCGGCGAGGCGATCTGCAAGAGCCTTCAAAAGAATTCCATTATAATCATCAGACGATTTCTCGAAATCACGAGCAATAGTTTCTGCTTCTTTTCCAGAAGTTACTGCAAATCCACCCAGATAGTCTGCCTTATCGGCACCTCCAATGAAGTCCGCAAGGCAATCATGGGGCTGGCCTTCCCTCTTTAATGTTTGTTGCCGCAGACAGTGGACACGGGCTAATTCAGTTATTCGGTCTTTTTCTTGATAAAGTTGGATATCGTCGCCAATACGTTCTGCAGGCCAAAAACCTATGACTCCTCGTGGGGTTAACCATTTTTCGTCAACAATTCGAGACAGCATTGCTTGTGCATCTTTGAAAAGAGCGCGGGCTGCCTGCCCAACTACTTCATCATCTAAAATACGAGGGAATGTTCCTGCGAGTTCCCAAGTCCGAAAGAACGGCGTCCAATCAATGCGATCAACTAATTCTGTCAGGGAATAGTCCGCAAAAGTATGGGTTCCAATGAAACTTGGCTCCTGTGGCTTATAAGCAGAGAAATCGATTTGGCGTGCGTTGCCTCGAGCCTCTTCAATTGTGATCTGCCGAACCTTACGCTCTCCACTTCGAGCCTCTCGAATTTTTAAATACTCGCTTGAAGTAGCCGCCTTGAAGGAGTCTCTTTGGCTATCGGAAAGGAGTGCTGAGCAAACCCCAACAGCGCGGGAAGCATCCAGAACATGAGCCACACCACCACTGTAGACGGGCTCAATTCTTAATGCCGTGTGCGCTTTCGAAGTCGTGGCACCGCCGATAAGCAATGGAATATCGAACCCTTGGCGTTTCATCTCCGATGCAACGTTCACCATCTCGTCTAACGACGGTGTGATAAGACCAGAAAGGCCTATGATATCCGCCTTTTCTGCTTTTGCGGTTGCGAGAATCTTCTCTGCGGGAACCATGACACCAAGGTCTATAACTCGGTAGTTGTTGCATTGAAGAACTACCCCAACAATATTTTTGCCAATGTCATGGACGTCACCCTTTACCGTTGCCATAACAATGACACCTGAGTCGCTCGCTGCACCCTCAGCCTTATCTTCTTCTATGAAGGGGGTAAGATAAGCTACCGCCTGTTTCATGACCCGGGCAGACTTAACAACTTGCGGCAAGAACATTTTGCCCGCGCCAAAAAGGTCACCAACGACATTCATACCATCCATCAGAGGACCTTCGATAACATCGAGAGGCCTGGTGGCAGCTTGCCGCGCTTCCTCAACATCCTCAGCAATAAAGGTGTTAATGCCGTTAACTAATGCATGTGATAGGCGCTCGTTTACTGGATACAACCTCCAAGCAAGCACCTCCTCTTCAGTTGAGCCTTCATCCTCACCTTTGTAACGCTCGGCAATCTCCAAAAGACGCTCAGAAGCGTCCTGTCGTCGGTTTAGGATTACGTCTTCAACCCGTTCCCTAAGCTCGAGATTGATCTGATCATATACATCAAGTTGTCCTGCATTAACGATACCCATATCCATGCCAGCCTGGATAGCGTGATACAGAAACACAGAGTGCATAGCTCGGCGTACAGTTTCATTTCCTCTAAAGGAGAATGAAACATTGGAAACACCCCCAGAAACATGAGCATGAGGCAATTCTGTCTTTATTCGACGCGTTGCTTCAATAAACGCGCGGCCATAGTCATCATGCTCGGGGATACCCGTGGCAACCGCAAAAATGTTGGGATCAAAAACAATATCTTCAGCTGCCAACCCCACCTGCTCTGTTAGCAATCTGTATGCACGGGAACAAATATCTACCTTGCGATCTACCGTCTCCGCCTGACCATTTTCATCAAAAGCCATGACAACAACAGCCGCACCATATCTCCGACACGCGCGGGCCTGAGCAAGGAATGGCTCCTCGCCTTCCTTTAAACTAATCGAATTAACAATTGCTTTACCCTGAACGCACTTCAGCCCTGCCTCAATAACGGACCATTTGGATGAATCTATCATGATCGGCACTCGAGCAATGTCAGGCTCACTAGCGATCAAGTTCAAAAAGGTAGTCATTGCCTGCTCACCGTCTAGCAGACCCTCATCCATGTTAATGTCTATTATCTGGGCGCCATTTTCGACTTGTTGTCTTGCGACATCCAGAGCTGAACCATAGTCCCCAGCCATAATTAATTTTCGGAAACGTGCTGAACCGGTGACGTTTGTTCGTTCACCAACGTTGATAAATGAAGGCTGCATACGGCTAGGCTACCGCAGTAAAAGGCTCAAGGCCTGAAAGGCGAAGCCGTTTGGGAAGCGTTGGCAACTGGCGTGGCGGTCTGTCTTTTACAGCATCCGCAATGGCTCGAATATGATCTGGGGTCGTACCACAACACCCCCCGACTATGTTAACGAGCCCAGCATCTGTCCATTCTTGTAGATGAGCGGCCGTCTCGTTAGGCATCTCATCATAACCACCAAGGTCATTTGGTAGTCCCGCATTTGGGTGAGCAGACACTCTAACATCTGCCGCCTTGGCAATTGCTGCTACATGAGGACGGAGTTGTTGAGCACCTAAAGCACAATTAAAACCCACACTGAAAGGATTGGCATGCATAATTGAATGCCAAAAGGCCTCAGGTGTTTGACCAGAAAGAGTACGACCCGAAAGATCTGTAATAGTTCCAGAAATCATGATTGGAATATGCCTACCAGTTTTTTCCTCTCTATCCATGAGAGCAAAAATCGCCGCTTTCGCATTAAGCGTATCGAAAACCGTTTCAACAAGGAACAGATCTATACCCCCTTCCACTAAAGCGTTAGCTTGCTCATAGTAGGCTTTAGCAAGGGCATCAAAATTTACGTTACGAAATCCAGGGTCCTCAACATTTGGAGAGATCGATGCGGTGCGATTAGTTGGACCGATTGCACCCGCAACAAATCGAGGCTTATCATCTGTTGAAGCGGAATCAGCGGCGGTTCGGGCAATTTTCGCGCCCTCAAAATTTATATCCGCCACATTATTTTCCATGGCATAATCTGCCTGTGCAATGGCCGTTGCATTAAAAGTATTTGTCTTGAGGATGTCTGCTCCTGCATCGAGATAAGCAGAATGTATTTTGCCGATTGCTTCAGGTTGGGTGATATTCAATAGGTCGTTATTTCCCTTTAGATCTGTGGGCCATTCTTTGAATTTTTCACCACGAAAATCATCTTCAGATAACCTAAGGCCCTGGATCATTGTGCCCATAGCTCCATCAAGCACCAAAACTCTTGCCGTGGTAGCTTTATAGAGCGCATCAAGCCTTTCGGCGGGCGTATTCATCGCACCGAATCCTAAATTTACTTATGAAGTGATGGAATAACTATATAAGCATATTGTTATATGCCATGTAAATCAAGGTGTTGCTGGCATAGATTAGAAGATTGAGTTCCAAATCACTGGTAGAAGTGCCGCTGTAAACAAACCGTTTAGGCCCATAGCAATTCCAGCAAAAGCCGCAGCAGTTTCGTTGATCTGAAGAGCACGTCCGGCTCCGATGCCATGACTTGCAACGCCCAACGCCAGCCCTTGCGCACGGCTATCCAGAAGACCCAACCAATTCAAAATTGGAGGACCCAAAATTGCACCAACTATACCAGATAGGATAACCACCGCAGCTGTTAAGGAAGGCAGTCCATCTAGCTTCTCGGCCACCCCCATAGCTATAGGCGTGGTCACTGATTTAGGAATTAGGCTAGCAATAAGATCTGGCGTTGCACCAGAAACCCAAGCAAAAAAACCTGCGCTTCCCGCTGCTACAGTCGATCCTGCTATCAAAGCTAAAATCAAACCGACAGCTGACTGGCGGACTTTTTCAAATTGATTGTACAGTGGAATTGCGAGGGCCACAGTTGCTGGCCCAAGCAAAAAATGGACAAATTGAGCGCCCTCAAAATAGCTCTCATAGCTGGTATGGGTAAAAACTAAAACTACAGAAATTGATGTCACAGAGATCAGCACCGGATTGAGCAAGGGGCTTCGTCCAGATCTTCGATAAAGCAAGTCCCCAATTTGGTATACCACTAGGGTCATTGTGAGATGTAAAAGGGGGCTAGAAGAGAGATAAACCCAGACGTTTGAAACTTTATCCATCGCCATGTTTCCGCGCTCGGGTCAAAATGGTCATCAGCACGGCAGTGACAATAATACCTAAAAGAGTACTGATCACCACAGCCAAACTAATTGCCTGCCATGAATCCTTGATCAAAACTAAATGCGTGGTGACACCAACTCCAGCGGGGACAAAAAGCATTGACAATCGTTGCAGTAAACCTTGAGCAACCTGAGATAAAGATGGCGATACACCACCGCGCAAAAATAGAATGATAAGCAGAAGCAACATGCCCAATACAGGGCCTGGAAGTGGAAAATCAAAGTAAACAACAATGGCCTCTCCAACCAATTGGAGAACAAGCAACAGAGTCAGCGCGGAAAGCATAATCTAGGAATGCTCCTGACCAATGATCTCGCCAGATTTCATAGTGGCTTGATGTATATTAAACACATTCATGCTGACTAACGTTTCTGCTGTACGCATGAATACCCCATTGGAAAAGACGTTTAAAAAAAACACCCTACTAGAATTTATGATTGAAAGGTCAAAGAATTTGGATGAATAGCACCTAGTTTCAGAACTTGCATATTTAGCCAAGTGGTTTCTGATTTGATAAAATCGTTACTAACAAACTCTCCCCTCTGTAGGACAAAGAACAAACCTGCTGTCCGTAGTGATTGGCGAATTTGGGAGGAATAAAGTCAACAAACAAAAATGCTGAGACATAGTTTGGTCTTATGTGCTGGACAGATTAAGACTAATACAGAGTGACCCATGGTTTTTATCAGCTAACTTATGCCTTTTACAAACGACATATAATCACGTTTTCTCTGGAAGGACTGTAATCATGCGCATCGAAATCCTCTGCACGGGCGACGAAGTGCTGAGTGGTAAGACAATCAATACTAATTACAGTCATATGGCACGGCGACTGCAAGAAATTGGGGCTGACGTGATTTGGGGAACTACTGTTGGAGACGACCGCAAAAGCCTAAGAGCAGCTTTCCAACAGGCATCGGCACGTGCCGATGTTGTCATAGTAAATGGAGGGCTTGGACCCACAGTGGATGATCTCAGCCAAGAAATGGCAGCAGAGGCAGCCGGTGTGGGTTTAGTTTTAAATGAATCTTGGCTCGAAAATATTCAAAGTTTCTACAAAGCTCGGGGCCGGGAGATGCCTCCGAACAATCGAAAGCAAGCAATGCTTCCTGAAGGGGCAGAATTTATTGATAACCCGGTGGGAACTGCATGCGGGTTCGCCATAGATATTGGCAATGCGCGCTTCTTTTTTACCCCTGGCGTTCCTCGCGAAATCCGTTTGATGCTCGATGACCAGATAATCCCGAGAATTCTGCAGATGAGCGGCACCCAAGCCAAAGTTCGCCTCAAGCGTTTTCATTCATTTGGCCTGGGTGAATCACGTGTCGACGAAATGCTAAAAGACGTTGAGGCGATGGCCATTGGTGGAGAGGTAAAACTAGGTTTTCAAGCTCACTATCCTGAGCTCGAAACAAAACTCTTTGCCCGTGGAACAGACCCAGACGAACTCATCCGAAGGATGGCACCAATTGAAAAAATAATCCGCGACCGCCTTGGCCCTTTCATCCTTGCAGAAGATGATGAAACTCTGGAAAGCAATGTTCTGAACTCGATCAAGTCAGACAATGGTACTCTTGCGATAGCTGAATTTGGTACGAACGGAGCTGCCGCCAGCCGGATGGTTGCTGCTGATCCAGACTGTTTTGTTTTTCGACGAGGTGTTCTGGGTGGTGATATCAATAGCCTCGCATCCGCCCTTGATCTAAAATTGAATGAGGCATCTTCCGCAGCAGCGGCAGCATGTGCAGAAGCAGTCATGCGGGCAACTGGAACCACTTATGGTCTTGCCGTGCTAATTCCAAAAGGAAATGAAGGTGGAATTGGGGGAGGTGAAGGCCAAGTTTATATTGCCATTGCAAAAAATGATGGAACAAAGATTGAGCGACCCGCTCTTATAGTTGGAGGAAAAGAAAGGGTGCGAGCCGGTGGAGTTGAAATGGGATTAGATTGTCTCCGTCGTGCATTACAAGGACTAGTCACGGATGACAGAATTGATTTTGAAAAAAAAGACAGCGTTTAACTTTCATAAAGAATAGTCCAACATTGGGGTGAAAAATTATCGAGGATCACTCCAATGAGCACCAACGCCCTTCCTCTCCGCCGCTTTAAGGTACTTGATTTAACGCGCGCTCGAGCCGGACCAACTGCAGTCCGCCAATTGGCGGACTGGGGAGCTGATGTATTAAAAATCGAAGCCCCAGCAGAGGATGATAGCAGAAGTGTAACCGGGGGTGCCCGACACGGTTTTGATTTCCAAAACTTACATCGCAACAAACGTTCAATCACACTG
>VMCJ01000161.1 GCA_008081395.1 Rhodospirillales bacterium
TTTTAATACTGAGGACATCATTATCACGGTTAAACATGGCCTTTCCTTATCTCAATAATGTTCTAAAACTTAGGCATCTCCGAGTATTACTATTATCCATCCAAGGCTCTTTGGCATCAAAAATCAAAAATGAATATTGCAAAGGCATCATACAAGCCAACTGCTAAAACCATGTTTCTGAATATCAAAGCATCTCTATTGGAGCACCAAGTGATGGCGGTGGAAAAGCCATTTCCAAAGCTGCAAACAAATCACTGTGCAAAGGTTTCATAACGGCCTGAACAAATGCATCAATTCGCTGAGGAGAAACACTTTTTGGAATCGCAAACACATCTTTTTGAGAAACGACCCAGGCCAATGCTAAATCTAACGGCTGCATTCCAGCCTCGTCGGCAATTTCTTGCAATCGGCTATCAGCAGCTAATCTACCTTGCTCGAGCGGAGAATAGGCCATGACAGGCACTCTTCTTTGAGCCATTTCGGGGATTAATCTATCCTCGGGCCAGCGGCGCGACAGATTGTAGAGTACTTGGTTGGTCTGACAAGCAACACCGCCGGGAGTAGACCAAATTTCTGCCATATCACTCGCATCCATATTAGAAACACCCCAGGCACCAATTTTGCCGTTCTCCACAAGGCGTTCAAAGCCCTCAATTGTTTCCTGCAACTCAATAGCGCCTCGCCAGTGCAAAAGGTAAAGATCAATTCTCTCAACCCCCAAGCGGTTGAGAGATCTATCACATGCTGCCAATACACCATTTGAGGAAGCATTATGTGGATAGACCTTTGAGACAATATAAGGTTTCTGAGCAATCCCTTTCAGAGCCAGTCCTATAATCTCCTCTGCACCGCCATCACCATACATCTCCGCCGTATCTAAAAGACAAATGCCTACATCAAGTGCATGCCTTATAGCCTTGACTTCAACAGAGAGGTCCCCTCGACGTTCTCCCATTCCCCATGTACCAAGACCAAGCTTTGGAACTTTGTCACCATTGGGTAATATTAAAGTTTCCATATCCCGTTTCACACGTCCCAGAAATTTTTGTTTAGAATTGAAAATAGCAATAACAAAAAACTAACACGCAGAATTTAAAGATAAAAAAGCATGGCTCAACCAACGATTTCCGTCTTAATGCCCGCCTATAAGGCCGAAGCAACTATTAAACGGGCAGCCAAGAGTGTTTTAGAACAGGACTGGCCAGATCTCGAGCTAGTAATATCCTCTGATGATGGTCAGGACTACATTGGCGTTCTGTCGAAACAAGGTCTTACAGACGATCGCATTAGGCAAGTAATGACAGGGGGGGTTGGAACTGGAGATTGGAATGCGCGAAATGCTGCACTTAAGGCTGCGGAAGGAGAACTTGTCACCTTAATAGACTCTGACGACGAGTATGCTTCTGGGCGATTATCTGCTTTGGCGCCTCTTGCCATGAAAAATGGTGCAGCAATTGATGACACGCAACTTTATCTAAACGAACTGGTAGTAGCCACTCTGTTACACGATCACGAACGTATTGATGGTAAATCTGTTCAAGCGACGGCTCCTTTAATCCTTCGAGATCGCACCCCCGTTTTCCCAATGTGGAATAAAAAGAATGTAAACATCAATTGGCATGAATTACCGCATGCTTCGGATGTTATATTTTCGCTTGAGTTATTGTCGGCTGCTCCAGAAATGAAAATCACACCTCATGGAGGATATTTATACTATAAGCGTCCGGGTTCTATGACGCTGTCGGACTCGATGACACAACGCTCACGGCAAGCGTATTACGCAATTATTAATTCAATCACTTCAGGAAAATATTCCTTTTCTCCTGAGATTGCAGATTTTGCTTTGTACGAAATATCTAAGAATCTCAATCAAGCCAATGCATTCGGTCAAATATTATCAGGCAACCCAAACCTAACACACGAAATGTTGGCAATTCGTTTTAATCAGCGCTCAATGATAGAAAAAGAACGAATTGCATTCTTCCGAGGAGAGTTAGAATTATAAGTTCAGAGCTTGCGATTAATCACCAACGCATTGCGATTGAAGGTCTTACAATTAAGGCCAGAATTGGGATCGCGGATTGGGAAAAAACACGACCACAACGTTTAACTTTTGATGTGGCGGTGTACAGAAAAAAATTTGGAACAGAACAGACAATATCTGACTGCTACGACTATTCCGCCCTCCAAACCTTCTTGATGGGATACAGCCGACGAGAACATATCGACTTATTAGAAACCATATCAACTGAAGTTTTAAATTTCTGTTTCAGAGACGACAGTGTAGCTGCAGCTGAAGTCAGAGTGACTAAACCGGACGTTTTCAGTGGTTTCGGGACCCCCGCAGTTTCAGCGATCGTAACACGAGAAACTTGGATAAAGAACCAATAGTAAATCTGATAAAGTTTTACAGGAAATCCTGTAACTCAAGAAACTTTAGCCCACTTACGTTGGTTCTGCGCTGCTTTTAAGTACCGAATGAATTTTTACTTATTTACAGGTCCAGCCTGATTAATTGAGCGATCTAACTCATCGCGCGTCATTTGAATTCCATAAAAAATACGGTACCCACGGAGTACTTCCGGTGTCGCATTTGGAATAGAAAAAGACACATAATCAACCGCTCGGGCTTTGCGAGAATCTTTTCCAAACTCAAGCTTCACAGCAAATGTTTCTCGAGAGACAATCTTTTCATCAGGATCAGTAACCGCAACAAAGTATTCTAGCTGCGCACTATCCTCCTTTAATGCCGGCCCACCATCTGCAAGAACTTCTAGACCAGAGTTTATGTTTGCGGTGAGTTTGCTCTGCGTTACGCTGCACTTACCTACAACTCGAGATATCCTAGCATCAAAGACAACCCCAGAAGGTTCTTTGCTGCCGCCAAGGCGAAACTTTTTTAGTTTCTCCGCCTCTTTTAGAATACCAATAGTAGGACAGCCAACATCTATTGTATCTTTTGAAAATGGATTAACGTCAGCTACAGTGTTGCAGGCAGTTAACAGCATCACTGCAATGAAGGCTAAAGGACAAAATGAAGGTTTCATGTTAGCTCACATGGACTCGGTTAATATGACCCTATATTCAGTGCATAAATCACGCAATCGAACGTTTGAGCAATGACAACATCACAACCAAATCTAACAATCCGCCTAGCCTCACCTCGAGGTTTTTGTGCGGGTGTCGACAGGGCAATAGAGATTGTCGAAAAAGCATTAGAGCGATATGGCGCCCCGGTCTATGTCCGTCATGAGATTGTTCATAACCGTTTCGTCGTCGATCGATTAGCTGAACTTGGAGCCGTTTTTGTCGAGGAATTAGAGGAATGTCCTGAGGATAGGCCAGTCATCTTTTCTGCTCACGGCGTGCCAAAATCAGTTCCAGAGGAAGCCAAACGCCGTCAAATGTTTTTTCTAGATGCTACCTGTCCTCTAGTTAGCAAAGTACATCGTGAAGCTGAACGACATCACTCCCAAGGCCGTCATGTTCTCCTAATTGGACATGAAGGGCATCCAGAGGTAGTTGGCACCCTTGGCCAGTTACCTTCTGGTTCCATGACGCTGGTTGAAACTGTGTCCGATGCCGAAACCATAGAGCCCCCCAAGGGTGCCGAATTAGCCTTCGCTTCACAGACCACTCTTTCAGTAAACGATACGGCTGAAATCATCTCGATATTGCAACGTCGTTTTCCAGACATTGCAGCGCCAAAACAAGAGGATATCTGCTACGCTACTACTAACAGGCAAGCCGCTGTTAAGGCAGCAGCTGAAGACACAGATCTTTTTTTAATTGTAGGAGCCTCTAACTCCTCAAATTCGAACAGGCTTGTAGAGGTGGCTCTTTTGTCTGGAGCAAGAAATTCTCACCTCATTGCCACCGCAAATGATATCGATTGGCAATGGTTAGAGGGCGTTCAAACCGTTGGGTTAAGTGCAGGCGCTTCTGCACCAGAGCAACTGGTTGACGAAGTCGTGGATGCTTTAAAATCCCGGTTCAACATATCAATCGAAGAGATAAATGTTGCCGAAGAGACAACGAGATTTAAACTACCGCGTGAACTCGTTCTCTAGCAAACAATGTCTGTCTACACAGAAGTATCAAGAGATGTTCTAGCTACATTTCTTGACAATTATAGCCTAGGTGATGTGTTGGCGTTCCAGGGCATTCTAGAAGGCATTGAGAATTCCAATTTCTTTCTAGAAACCTCAGTTGGCCGTTATGTGTTAACGATCTTCGAAAAAAGAGCTGCAAAACAAGATCTGCCTTATTTTCTTGGTCTAATGGAATATCTGGCAGACAAAAATTTTCCTGCGCCTAAGCCCATCAAAAATTTTAATGGAGCTACTTTAGGAAAAATTCTTGGAAAGCCAGCAACTATAGTGACTTTTTTAGATGGCAAATGCACAAATTCTCCAAGTTTAGACGACGTAAAGGCTGCTGGAACAGCTCTGGCTAATCTTCATATTACAGCTACAGATTTCCCAATGCAGCGTTCAAACAATCTTGGACTAGATGGTTGGAGACCACTCTTTCAAAAGTCTGTAAGTCGTGCACACGAAATACATACCGACCTAGTTTTTGAAATTGAGTCAGCATTAGATCGTTTGGAAAAAAACTGGCCGCATGATCTGCCTAAAGGAACAATTCATGCCGATCTTTTTCCAGACAACATGTTCTTAAAAGACGGAACCGTTTCTGGTGTGATTGATTATTATTTTGCTGCCACTGATGCCTACGCTTACGATCTTGCAATCACTTTAAATGCTTGGTGCATAAATTCGGAATGCGTTTGGGATAATGAAGCAGCCATGGCAATGATAGGTGGGTATGAAGCCATTCGCCCACTCAACCTTGAGGAAAAGAAAGCCTTACCTTTGTTACTAGAGGGGGCTGCCTTACGGTTCTTACTCACGCGCTTACATGACTGGCTAAATCCTGAGCCAGATGCGCTCGTAAAACCAAAAGACCCATTGCAGCAACTTGCTTGCCTTAAGCTTCACCAAACAGGACAAACAATTAGATGACTGTGGAAATTTTTACTGACGGGGCTTGCTCCGGAAATCCAGGGCCAGGAGGTTGGGGTGCAATCCTTCGATACAAAAGTACAGAAAAAGAGCTATCTGGTGGCGAGCCTCTTACTACTAATAATCGAATGGAGCTGATGGCTGCCATCATAGCACTTGAAACCCTAAATCGTCCTTCAACGGTGAAGCTTTCAACTGACAGCGTGTATGTTCGCGACGGCATAACAAAATGGTTGCCGAATTGGAAACGAAATGGTTGGAAAACTGCAGCAAAAAAACCGGTTAAAAATGATGACCTATGGCAAAGGCTTGATATAGCTCAAGCCCCACACAGCATCGAATGGATTTGGATAAAAGGTCACGCGGGGCATGTTGAAAATGAACGATGTGATGAACTAGCAAGAGCCGCGATACCCAGGTGAGACCACCACTCTTCATCTATGGCACACTTCTTGATCGAAGAATTCGTTTTCGTCTTCTAAGGCGCTGGGCTTTGCACTTAGGCCCAAAAGCTCGTTTGAGTAACCATACTTGCGTGTACGTATTTGGAAAAGCCTATCCAAGCGTGAAAAAGAACTCCGGAGCTTCTACTGATGGGCGGCTAATTTATAATTTGCCAACATCTATAATTTCCATTTTAGACGATTATGAAAGCCCCGAGTTCTTGGAAGAAAAAATTAAAGTCAATGTTAGTGGTCGAATGTTGAGTGCCCGTTGCTACATAGCAAAGGATAACGTGCGGCTTTCAAAAACACGATGGCGTCATAACAGCCGTTTGTGGCAACGCAATGTTGAAAAGTACATCCGCTGTTATTTCAGTCCAAGTCTCTCCTAACCAGCACCAAGTTCACGACCTCTATCTCTAGCCGCCGTCATAGCCCTTTCCATCAGGGCACGTAAACCATCCTCAGCCATCAAGACGTCCAAAGCCGCCGCAGTAGTTCCCCCAGGACTGGTGACATTCTGTCGAAGGACACTAGGTGTTTCGCTGGATAAACGAGCGAGTTCCCCCGCACCCGCCACAGTTTGCAGCGCTGCTTTTGCTGCCAACTCAGGCTTAAGGCCTAGAGCTTCACCGGCAGATGCCATAGCCTCAATTAAATGAAATACGTAAGCTGGACCAGATCCAGATAGTGCAGTGACAGCATCCATTAAATTTTCATCAGCAATCCATTCAACTGCACCAGCAGCCTGCATTAGTATCTCAGCCAACTTTTTTTGGTTGTCGGTTGTGCTTGTGTTCGCACAAAGAACACTCATACCACGACCAATAGCTGCTGGGGTATTTGGCATGGCCCGTACGATGGACGCACTGGTGCCAAATAATGCTTCAAAAAATGAAATAGGTGTTCCTGCTGCTATGGAGAGTGTGAGTGCGGAGGTTGCAAGACCAGTATAGGCTGGCACGACATCATTCATAGCCTGAGGCTTAACAGCCATAACAATCGCGTCAGGCAAAAAAGTTGAAGGAATTCCGGCGAAATCTTGAACAAAGGTTATGTTAGAATTTCCGCCAATATTTGGAATAGATTGCTTATTTGGCTCAACAATAACGAAGCTATCCGCAGCACCATTAGCACGCCACCCAGAGAGTAATGCACCTCCCATTTTACCGCAGCCAACGAGGAGTATACTTGTCATAAATTAAGCCCTTCCCACTGGCTCTAACATTGCTGCTGCCACTGCATCAGATGCGGATTTTCCACCCCATAACATATACTGGAAAGCAGGATAAAATCGATCGCACTCTCCTAATGCGAGCTCCATCATATCTTCGAACTGTTCAGCCGTTGGGGCTTCCTGGCCTCGGGTAAGGCTAGCATGACGGAAAACTAAAAGATTTGAGCTGGGGTCTACAATGAAGTGTCCAAGTGGCAACTGATCATTAACTAAAGCTAGCATTTCATAGAGGGCACTTCTTCGTTCAACGCCAACTCTGAGATCACAAGCACATCCAAATTGGAGCATATTTACATCATCACGCCAAGCAAACATCAAACTATAGTCAGCCCAGCGCCCTGCAACTTCTGCAACTAATTCATCGGCAAGCGCACGCTCAAAGGGCCACTCATTTGCAGCAAAAATCTCCTCGACTAAGTCCAGAGGATGAAAAAATTCGGATGACATGCCGTTTGCCTCCGGTTAACAAGCCCCACCAATAGGGCCTTCGACAAGGGCAAAGTGACAATTCGGATTCCTGGATGCAAGAACTGATTCCTATATGAATCAACTTTTTAGGAGGGTTCTTGCAGAAAATTGTGGAGGAAACCTGTAATACCTTATTGTGACTCTGTTTTTTCTTCGAGCTTTTGAAGTCGGTTTTCTAGTGTTTCTATGCGTGCATTGAGCATTTCTTGCTCTAAGCGTGCTTTCGAGGCCATTTCCCGAACCGCCTCAAATTCCTCTCGTCGAACTAAATCTAGCTCATTAACAAGCTTAGCAGCCTGCGTTCTCACTAGGGTCTCAATATCCTGCCTAAGGCCACTGGCAGCTCCTAATGCCCCTCCTGCTAATTTACTAAAATCCTCAAACAAACGTGCTGAAGGCTTATCACCACTTTGCATATCAGGCTCCATCTCGTAGGTTCATAAAGCGTTATCGCAAATCACTCGATGCAAGGCTAGTAATCACAATGGGACCTATCTTTATTATTCCCTTCCCTGCAATAGATCCTACCCTTATATCGTTCGGCCCATTTGCAATACGCTGGTATGCTCTTGCTTATATAATCGGGCTTTTACTGGGTTGGAGATATGTGCGGACTCTGGCAGAAAAGGCCCCCAATCATATTCAGTCAAATCAAATTGATGATCTATTAGTTTGGATAACTCTAGGAGTGATCTTGGGTGGCAGATTAGGATATGTGGTTTTCTATCAGCCATTATATTTCATCGAAAATCCTCAAAACATTTTGCAAATCTGGAAAGGAGGCATGTCTTTTCATGGAGGGCTTATTGGATGCGTCATAGCAGGCTGGATCTTCGCAAAAAGGTCAGGGATACCAGCATTGCACGTTGGCGATCTATGCGGCGCAGCCGGACCAATAGGACTTTTTTTGGGACGACTGGCTAATTTCGTGAATGGCGAACTTTGGGGGCGCGCTACTGATGTTTCTTGGGCAATGGTTTTCCCCAAAGATCGATATGGCATCCCTCGCCATCCAAGCCAATTATACGAAGCGTTTTTAGAGGGTATTATTCTCTTCGTAATTTGCTGGATAATCATCAGGCGAGAGAAATTTCGAAAAATGTATGGCTTAACTTTTGGCGTTTTCATCGGAGGCTATGGTGTGGCGCGATTTGTTATTGAATTTGCAAGAGAGCCTGATGCTCACATAGGATTTCTTTTTGCCGGTACAACTATGGGGCAAATCCTATCTTTACCAATGATTTTAGTTGGTGGTTTCTTTATACTCCGCTCTCGCCATGCCATCAAAAATTAGGAGCATAGAAGCTAGGCTTCGACAAGAAATAATAGATCAGGGAGATATTTCTCTCAGTCACTTCTGGCGTGAGGCAATGACTGCCTCGGATAAAGGTTACTACACCAACACAGCACCGATCGGGGAAGATGGGGATTTCATTACAGCTCCAGAGGTTTCACAAATTTTTGGAGAATTAATAGGCCTCTGGCTAGCTGATAATTGGGTAAAAATTGGCTCCCCTCCAACTTTTGATCTTGTCGAACTTGGCCCCGGCCGAGGTCAATTAATGGTTGATGCTCTCAGGGCAACGAAATCGGTGCCAGGTTTTCTATCTGCTGCCCAACTGTTACTTGTAGAAGTCAGTAAACCTTTCCGGGCCATGCAAGCTGATAGGCTCAGAAAATATTCACCCTCATGGCAAAAAGACTGGCAAAAAATTACCGATGGGGATGCCCCACTTTTTCTAATCGCTAATGAATTTCTAGATGCTCTCCCTATTTGCCAGTTTGAACTCTCCTCAAAAGGCTGGGAGGAGCGACGCATCATTTGGAATGGACATGCTTTTGAGTTCAACAGCACCTTAACGGCTAAGCCCTCGGAGACTAAAAATTTTCCATCTGCTCCTATTGGAGCTGTAATAGAAGTTAGTGAGGAGCGAGACGCTCTTGTAGATGCAGTATCAAAAAGAATTGCCAAAACTGGCGGCGCAGCACTTTTCATTGATTACGGCTTCAGCACCAACAAATTGGGAGACAGTTTGCAAGCAGTTTTAAAGGGCAAACCAGTTAATCCTCTTTCCAACCCAGGATTGGCAGACCTTACCTCACATGTAAATTTCTCTTCTGCAGCAGCCAAAGTAGAGGCAGCAGGCGCCGTTCCGTATGGGCCAGTTGACCAAGGAGTCTTTTTACTTCGTCTAGGAGCAGAAGTGCGCGCAAATCAACTTGGAGCAACGGCAACAGCCGAAAAAAATGTCCTCATGCGGCAAAGTTTAAAACGTTTGGTGCATCCTCTGGAGATGGGAGGTCTTTTCAAGGCTTTAGCTATTTTACCACCTGGTTCACATAAGCCCGCAGGATTTGATTAATGTCACCAGAGAAAATCAGTCCAATTGAGTCCAAAGTTCTTAATATTGAAGGCATTCGACATGGATTTTTTACTCGCCAAGGAGGCGTGAGTGAGGGCATATATAAGTCACTCAACTGTGGACTGTCTTCTAAAGATAATCCAGAAGCAATTCATGAAAATCGGAGACGCGTTACTTCGCATTTAACTGGAAAGTCCGAGCTGTTATCGACTACCAATCAGGTTCATTCTGCAACCGCTGTGATAATTGATAGACCTCTAGGTAGCGAATTACCTAAAGCTGACGCACTCGTTACAAGAAAATCTGGTATTGTATTGGGCACTCTAGCTGCTGATTGCGCTCCAGTTTTACTTGCCGATCCAATAGCCGGCGTGGTTGCATCTGCACATGCTGGTTGGCGTGGGGCAATCGAAGGAATTGTTGATTCTGCAGTTTTAGCCATGGAAGATCTGGGGGCCAGCAGAAGAAACATTTTCGCGGCAATTGGACCGTGTATAGGTCAAGCCTCTTATGAAGTAGATTTGCAATTTGAGGCCAAATTTATTTCTCAATCCAAAAACAATAGTCGTTTCTTTGCCCCCGGGGCAAAAAGCGAAAAACGGCAATTCAATTTGACGGACTATGTTTTACGCCGAACTCAAAAGCTCGGCCTTGCTGCTGTTCATGCATTAGATATTGATGTTTATCCTGATAGTGAAAGGTTCTTTAGCTATCGTCGCAGCAAACACTTAGGTGAACCTGACTATGCCCGTTTGGTTTCAGCAATCTCGCTCAGTTGAGCTGATGGCCCTAATGATTGGAGAAAACAAAAGGTCGCTAATCTAAAGATAGAAGGGCGTATTAAATCTACCTGTGAGGAACACATGCCATGCCTGAAATAATCGATATTGGTATCGAAAAACTAATGCAAACCCTTCGAGAACGCGGACTGCCTGACGGCCTATCCTTGGATGAGCGAAGGGCTCGCATGGAAGACATTGGAACTCGGTTCCCTGCCCCCCAAAGTGCCAGCATAAACCCAGTAAAAATTGCTGAAAGACCAGCAGAGTGGGTCTGTGACCCAGATACTGATGACGGACGTGTAATGCTTTATGTCCATGGGGGTGGATACGTACAAGGCTCTCTTGCAAGTCATAGAAATTTAGTTTTTGAGATTGCACGCTCTATGAAGGGAAAAGTTCTAAACCTCGACTACCGATTGGCCCCTGAACATCCATTCCCTGCAGCGGTGGAAGATACGGTCAATGCATGGGCCGAGCTGCTAGAGATGGGCATAGACCCAAAGAAAGCAAGTTTTGGCGGCGACAGTGCGGGAGGAGGGTTAGTCATAGCAGCACTTGTATCTGCCCGCGACAAGGGATTGCCAATGCCATCTTGCGCTTGTTGCATTTCCCCCTGGACCGACCTTGTGGGCTCAGGACGGACTATGGACACAAAAGCTTTAGAGGACCCAATGGTCAATCGTGCAGCTCTTAAATTTTTTTCAGATTTTTATGCTGATAAAGAAGACAAATCCCATCCTCTTATTTCCCCCCTTTTTGCTAATCTCGCTGGGCTCCCTCCTCTTCTCATCCAAGTAGGCACAGCAGAAACGTTGCTAGATGATAGTAGACGTTTAGCAACGAGAGCACGTTATGCCGGAGTGGATGTAAGCTATGCTGAATGGGAAGGCATGCCTCATATCTGGCATATATTTGCTCCTTTATTAGAAAAGAGCCGAAAGGCAATTATTGAACTTGGTGAGTTTGTAGAACGAAAAACAGGCTAAAAGATGCATAAAACAATCAACCTGAGCCTATCTGACATTTTTGAATTATCTGTGGACGCTCTACTGGCCAGTGGTGCTAATAGAGAAAACGCTGAAGCAGTTGCGGCTGTAGTTCGGAATGCAGATCGAGACGGTTGTACTAGCCATGGAATTTTTCGTGTCCCTGGCTACTGCTCAGCCTTAAAACTGGGAGCCGTAAATGGTCACGCCAAGCCTGAATTAATTGATCAAGCCCCAAGCATCGTTCGTATTGAAGCATCTAATGGGCTTGCACCGCTTGCTGTCGAGGCGGGGCGCCCATCACTAATTAAAAAAGCAAAAGACCAAGGCATTGCAACTCTGGCAATTAGGAACAGCGCTCATTTTGCCGCATTGTGGCCAGATACAGAGCCTCTTGCAGATGATGGTTTGGTAGCTATGAGTTTTGTAAATTCTCGAGCTTTTGTTGCGCCTGCGGGGGGTAAAAGAAGACGAGTGTTTGGCACTAACCCAATGTCCTTTGCGGTGCCACGCTCTGGTCAGCCACCAATGGTCTTTGACCAAGCATCCAGTGCTGCTGCTAGAGGCGAGATTATGCTCGCTGCTCGAGACGGGCATAAGGCTTTGGCAGAATGGGGTCTTGGCCCGGATGGAGAAGAAACTGATGATCCCGCAGAAATTCTCAAAGGAGTCCAACTCCCATTCGGAGGCTACAAGGGTGGAGCAATCGCGTTGATGGTTGAAATACTGGCTGCACTGCTTACCGGGGGCGAAACAAGTTTGGAAGCTGAACGCTCCTATACTGGTCATGGCGGCCCCTCTCCCGCTGGCCACTTAATTATTGCTATGGATCCAAAACGTTTTGGTCAGGAAAACTTTATCAATCGAGTCGAGTTACTGTTTGAGGAAATGTTGGCAGACCCAGAAGTTCGCCTTCCTGGCGATCGACGTCTCGCGATGCGCCAGAAAACACAAACACAGGGTGTTGATATACCTGAAATACTCTTCCAAGAGGTAAGAGAAATATCGAGAGGCCCCAAGTAATGGATAGGATTACTGTTAACTCATATCAAATGGCTTATCTTGATATCGGTTCAGGCCCTGCAATCTTATGTCTGCATGGGTCTCTCAACGACTTCCGCGCATGGGCCCCAGTATTAAAACCTTTCTCTGAGAAGCACCGCCTACTGGTTCCCAGCCTTCGACACTACTTTCCTGAACATTGGGACGGAAAGAACGGAACTTTCACAATAAGCCAACATGTATCAGACGTAATTGCTTTCATTGAAAAGCTCGCTATCGGTCCCATAAACCTGCTTGGACACTCTAGAGGAGGGCATATCGCGTTTCGTTTGGCTGAGCAAAGGCCTGACCTAATTCAGAAACTTATATTGGCAGAACCAGGAGGAACTCTCGACGTAAGTCTCGATCCTCAAGCAAACTCTATCGGCGCCGATGAAGGGCCAAGAGCATATGCTCGCACAGCAGCAACTTTGCTTCGTGATGGAGACTTTGAAGGTGGGGTAAGAGCGTTTGTAGATGGAGTTAACGGACAGGGTAGTTGGGCCAAATTGCCTCCAGCAGACCGACAAATGCGAGAGGATAATGCCTTCACACTTTTAGCGCAGGAGAATGAAGGTCGCCGCCCATTTACTAGTAGCGAAGCAGCAGCAATTTCTTCACCTACTCTCTTCATCGGAGGAGGCGACACTACAGGATTACTCCTAAACATCTTAAATGCACTTGCAGCACATGTACCCGGTGCCAAGAAAGTATTTATCCCGAACGCAGGGCATAGCATGTTTAGACAGCAACCTAAGGAATTTGCACGAGCAGTCCTTGAATTCCTTGAATAAAGTACTGCCGCCTACGGCTGAAACAATATCTCTAAACCTCAAATCCACTTTGAATAAGACGTGCAGCATCGCAAGCGCTGTATGTTAAAATTGCATCGGCTCCAGAACGCTTGAATGACACGAGAGCTTCAATCATAGCCCGATCGTAGTCGATCCATCCTTGTAAACTTGCAGCCTTTAACATCGAGTATTCACCCGAAACATTGTACGCAACAGTTGGCATGCCAAATGTGTCCTTCACTCTGCGAATGACATCAAGATAAGGAAGACCTGGTTTTACCATGACCATGTCTGCCCCCTCCTGAATATCAAGAGCCACCTCGCGCAATGCCTCATCTGTGTTTGCAGGATCCATCTGGTAGGTTTTTTTATCACCTTGTCCAAGAGAGGTACCCGAACCTATTGCATCGCGAAAAGGCATATAAAACGCACTGGCGTATTTAGCAGCATAGGACAAAATTCGAACGTGATCATACCCAGCAGAATCCAAGGCATCTCGGATGGCACCAACACGACCATCCATCATATCGGAAGGTGAAATAACATCACATCCAGCCGCAGCTTGAAGAACAGATTGACGACAAAGAACGTCAACCGTTTCATCATTCACTACATATCCGTCCCTAACTAGGCCGTCTTGTCCGTGGCTGGTGAAAGGATCAAGGGCTGCATCACAAATAATACCAATATCTGGAACAACGCTTTTAACAGCCTTAATTGCCTGGATAACAATGTTATCCGCATTAACTGCTTCTGATCCATCAGGGTCTTTTTTTGCTTTATCTATTTCTGGGAAGATAGCAACGGCTGGAATACCAAGCTCAGCGGCTTCGGCAACCGCTTCTGCAATTCGGTCAGCGCTCCATCGGAACTGACCAGGCATTGCAGAAATTTCTTCTTTCTTGCCATTCCCTTCAGCCACAAAAACCGGCCAGATTAAATCATTCGTAGTTAGTGTGTTTTCTCTTACAAGTCGGCGATTCCAAGAATCACGACGATTTCTGCGCATACGAATTTTTGGGAAGGACCCACTGCCTGGCAGTGTTCTCCTTAGAGAATTAGCTCCTTCATCCATCGTTTTTTCCTCTAAATTCAAAATTCTGACTCACTACATTCCATAATAGCGCTTTTACGGCAATTGCAGAGTTAGCAATCGGAGGTTACACCCATTTACCTTGCCCTTTGTTTCAATACCTCAGAGACTTCCTATGGAATTCAATCTAAATGAAGATCAATTGGCTTTCCAAGATTCTGCACGCCGCTTTGCTTCTGTATGTTTAGCTCCCAACGCAGCGGATTGGGATAGGGATGCTCATTTTCCAATAGATATAATGCGAGAAGCGGCGGCTATTGGGTTTGGCGGTATCTACGTGGCAGCCGACGTCGGAGGCTCCGATCTCAAAAGAATTGATGCTGCCATTATCTTCGAGGCTTTAGCTGAGGGGTGCACGTCGACGGCTGCATTTTTATCTATCCATAACATGGCAGCCTGGATGATCGACTGCTTTGGGTCAGTTGAGCAGAGACAAAGATGGCTGCCCGACCTCACTACGATGACAAAGATAGCTAGCTATTGCCTGACCGAGCCAGGTTCTGGTTCAGATGCAGCTGCTCTCAAAACAAAGGCTATCCTGAAAGGAGATCACTATATTTTAAATGGTGGCAAAGCCTTTATTTCTGGTGCCGGAACATCAGACCTCTATATCACCATGGTTCGTACTGGCGATGAAGGCCCAAAAGGCGTCACCTGTTTGGCTATACCAAAAGATACACCAGGCATTTCATTCGGCAAAACTGAACGAAAAATGGGGTGGAACAGTCAACCGACTGCGCAGGTTATTTTTGAAGATGCCCGAGTTCCTGTAGAAAACAGAATAGGAGCTGAAGGCGAAGGATTTAAAATTGCAATGGCCGGACTTGATGGAGGCAGGATAAACATTGCTGCGTGCTCCACTGGAACAGCACATGCGGCCCTGAATACCTCGATTGCGTACATGAATGATCGACAGGCGTTCGGCCAGAAACTCTCAAGCTTCCAAGCTCTACAGTTCAAATTAGCCGATATGGCAACAAACTTAGAGGCCGCTCGCCTTATGATGTATCGGGCCGCGAATTCTTTGGACTCAAAATCACCAGACGCGACCCTTCATTGCGCTATGGCTAAGAGGTTTGCGACTGACGTTGGGTTCGATGTATGCAATGAGGCGCTACAAATCCACGGCGGTTATGGTTACTTAAACGACTTTCCACTGGAACGGCATGTCCGCGATGTTCGTGTGCACCAGATACTAGAAGGCACAAATGAAATCATGCGCGTAATTATTGCCCGCAAACTTCTGGGTGATTTGAGGAATAAGGCATGAGCAACGATATTCTTTTTGAGGAACGTGGGAAGGTTGGGCTAATTACCTTGAACCGCCCGAAGGCTTTGAACGCAATTAGTATTGAAATGGTGCGGGCAATGACCCTTACCCTCGACCAATGGGCTGCCAGTGAAACGATAAGAGCCGTTATAATTATAGGATCTGGCGGTAAAGCATTTGCAGCAGGCGGCGACATACAAAGACTTTATGAGTTCATGTTGGCAAGAGATATGTCATACCCGATTGATTTTTTTGCTGAAGAATATCGACTTAACCAAAAAATCAAGCGTTTTCCCAAACCTTATATATCAATTTACAACGGGATCGTTATGGGCGGTGGGGTCGGCGTGTCCGTACATGGGTCCTGCAGAATAGCCACAGATGCAACAATATTAGCAATGCCCGAGACTGGGATAGGTTTCTTTCCAGACGTCGGGGGTACGTATTTTATGCCTAGACTGAATGGAGGCTTAGGCAACTTCATGGCACTTACAGGGGCACGGCTGGATGGTGGAGACTGCGTTACCGAAGGTTTAGCTGATTACTATATAAAGGTAGGTGAGATTGACTCGCTAATTTACGCTTTAGCGGATAGCGATAATATCGAAGCAACCATAAAGGAAATGTCTGTTCATCCCCCGGTTGGTAAACTTACAGCAATTCGAAACGAAATCAGAAGCTGCTTCAATCATTCATCAATTGAAGAAGTAATCAGATCTTTAGAAAAAAATGATACTGACTGGGCAAATAGTCAGCTCAACACCATCCGGCAAAAATCCCCCCTCTCTGTAGCCGTTACTTGGGAGCAATTGCGGCGAGGGGCTACACTGGATTTCGAACAATGCCTGCAACTTGAATACAGGATTGCTCTCGCTAGCTGCCAAACTGGTGAATTCAGAGAAGGAGTAAGAGCTCTTCTCATTGACAAAGACAACAAACCTCAATGGAAACACGTAAGAGTTGAAGACGTATCCGCAGAAGAGATACAGGCTCATTTCCAAGAGCCTGCATCTGGCGATATGAAATTTAATTTAAATAACGGGATATAATACGGGAGTTTTTGTTATGGCTCGAATAGCATTCATCGGCGTTGGGAATATGGGCGGACCGATGTCAATAAACCTTGCCAAGGCTCAGCATCAGGTTCAGGCCTTTGATCTTTCACCTACGGCACTCAAGGCTGCTGAAGATGGTGGCGCAACAGCAGCAGGTAGCGTAGCAGACGCTGTAAAAGATGCTGAAATTGTTATTACGATGCTTCCAGCAGGAGCTCATGTCAGAGAAGTTTATACCGGCTCTGGTGGCATATTTGAGAACGCACCAAAGGGGTGCCTATTTATTGATAGTTCAACTATTGATGTCGCAACTACGCGAGAGATAATTAGCGAAGCAAAGGCCGCTGGATTTGATATGGTTGACGCTCCTGTATCAGGTGGCACGGGTGGAGCAGCAGCCGGAACATTGACGTTCATGGTAGGCGGGGAGCAAGCCGCATTTGATCGTGGGCAGCCAGCTTTTCAAGCGATGGGTAAGACCATAGTGCACTGTGGAGAAGCAGGGGCCGGACAAGCGGTAAAGGCCTGCAACAACATGATGTTAGCAATAACCATGATCGGAGTTGCCGAAGGCTTCAACCTAGCGGATTCTCTCGGCATTGATCGACAAATTGTGTATAATGTTTGCTCTACAGCAACTGCAAATTCTTGGGCGCTCTCGACCTATTGCCCGGTTCCTGGTCCAGCACCCAGCTCACCGGCAAACAGAAATTATGAGGCAGGCTTCACTGCAGATATGATGTTAAAGGATCTTCGGCTTGCTCAGGATGCCGCTCAAAAAGCAGGGGTATCAACACCTCTCGGCTCAGAAGCGCAGGCTCTTTACGCTTTATATTCCAATATGGGCGAAGGAGGTAAAGACTTCTCTGGAATTATACAGATGCTGCGAGGAAAATCTGGCGATTAAACGGCAAGATGCGATCACTTAGCGGGCCCGTAAACCGCACTCTGCTCCCTTTCAAGCGCACTAAATGATGATGTGTTCTGCACAAAATTTCTGTCTCTTGAGCGCTTGAAAGGGACAAGAAGAAAAGCACCAAACGTAAAACAGCTAGCTAAGTTTGCTGATGCAGCTCAAGAAAGAGCAATAAGTCATTGCATATAAGTCTTAATAATCTTGAAGAAGAGATCCGAACCCATAAACCTTATCATTGATGCCATTCATGCGCAGGGCATGCCAGTATGTTACCGTGTTGATTGCTAGGACAGGCTTGTCCAGCCAAAACTCTGCCATTGGTGCGAGTTTCGCAAAACAAAGATTGGTTCCAACTTGCAATATAGCTTCGACCTGAGGGTCATTCACTCTCTCAACGGCGTTACGCAAGGTTTTGGGATCAACATGGGCAATTGAGGTCGGGCTGTCACATTTAAGACCTTCAATAGCAACTACCTCGAAACCACAGTCAGAGAAGAATTTTGTTACCTCACTATCTCCAACTGGCATGTAGGGGGTAACAACGCCTATTCGAGTAATGTCTCCGAAGCACCTTAATGCAGCTTGACTTGCATCAGAGCCCATAGCTACCGGCAAGCCATTCGCGCGGTCTCCTATTTTTTTCTTAAGCTCAATAGATCCTTGCAAACCTCCCCAGAATGTTTCTGAGGACATCCCCATAACTATTGCGGTAGGACGTGCGGTCATGACCCTATCAACAGCTTGAAATAGCTCAGCTCGGATGCGAACCATTAATTCTTCGAAGTCAGCATCAGAAGTAAGAGGATCATCCGGAATGTGGATACGACTAAAATGATTAGTCACCCCGTGAGGCGCCATCCAACCAAATTCAGGCTGCACAATCGTATTTGTTGAGGGCGCTATAACGCCAAATTTCATTCGATGGCCAAGAACGTCTGACACCAGGGCTTTCCTCAAATATCCAGATTATCTGCAAAGCGCGCATTCTCTTGAATAAAAGCCAAACGGGTTTCGGGTCGCTTACCCATGAGGCGATCAACCAAATCTTCAGAGGAGCGTCGAGCTTCGAGGCCGACAGCAGGTTCTCCCGCACCGTCTGTTAATGCAACCTTAAGAAGCTTTCGCTTATCTGGTGCCATAGTCGTATCACGGAGTTGCCCAGGAGGCATTTCGCCTAAACCTTTAAAACGACTTATTTCAACTTTGCGCTTGCCCTTAAAAGAAGTTTCCAGAAGTTCCTCCCTATGAGCATCATCTCGCGCGTAGTGTGTTTCACCACCAGCAGTTAAACGATAAAGAGGTGGTTGTGCCAAATACAGACCACCATTTTCTATGAGCTCTGGCATCTCTTGGAAAAAGAAAGTCATCAAAAGAGATGCAATGTGGGCTCCATCTACATCCGCATCTGTCATGATAATGATGCGCTCGTAGCGAAGTTTGTCATGGTCATATGATTTTCCCGACCCTGCGCCTAAGGCGAGTAAAATATCTTGCACCTCTTGATTAGCACGCATCTTGTCAGCGGTTGCATTGGCTACATTCAGAATTTTCCCGCGCAACGGCAAAATTGCTTGTGTTTTCCTGTCACGAGCCTGCTTGGCAGAGCCGCCCGCACTATCACCCTCTACGAGGAAAAGTTCGCAGCCTTCGGGTCCTGGTAGAGAACAATCTGCAAGTTTACCTGGGAGACGCAACTTACGGCTAGTCGCAGATTTGCGCTTCACCTCGCGTTCCGCCCTGCGTTTCAAGCGTTCTTCTGATCTCTCAATGACATGAGAAAGCAAGGCATCTGCATTAGCTGGATTGGCTGCGAGCCAGCTCTCAAAACGATCACGAACTGCCGCCTCTACAAACCTCTGAGCTTCAGGTGTTTCAAGCCGCTCCTTCGTTTGTCCTTGAAACTGCGGATCTCTAATAAAACAGGATAGCATTAGTGCACACCCACCAGCGACATCCTCACCAGTGACTTGGCTGACCTTTTTAACGTTCTTCAGATCACCAAAATTTTTAATACCTCTAAGAAGCGCAGCGCGGAAGCCTGCTTCATGGCTCCCACCCAAGGGTGTAGGAATTGTGTTGCAGTACGAATGAGAGAAGCCATCATCACCATCATCTGGCCATGCAAGTGCCCATTCCACTCGCCCTGTACCATTAAAAGAAGCTTCCCCAGCGAAAGGCAAATCAGTAGCCGTTGAACGTTGACCAAGGCTTGCAGTTAAGAAATCCAACAAACCTCCAGGGAATTGAAGATCTTCTTCCGCGGGTGTTTTATCACCTTCTGCAATAAGATTAGGCGGGCACTTCCAACGAATTTTTACACCCTTGAAGAGGTAAGCCTTGGAGCGAGCCATTCGATATAGCCTAGAAGGACTAAATTTTAGTCTGTCCCCAAAAATCTCTGGATCGGGCTTAAAACGGATGGTGGTACCGCGTCGGTTTGTTACAACTCCCACATTCTCCAGCTTTGACTTAGATATGCCCTTTGAATAATTCTGCCGCCAAAGCTTACGGTCTCTTGCAACCTCAACCGTAAGATCCTCCGACAGCGCATTCACCACAGACATGCCAACACCGTGTAAGCCGCCTGAGGTAGCGTAGTTTTTTCCTGAAAACTTTCCGCCGGAATGCAAGGTAGTAAGGATTACTTCAAGAGCCGATAGGTCTTTAAATTTCGGGTGTGGGTCTACAGGAATGCCGCGACCATTATCCCTAACCTGAAAGTATCCATCTGGTGTTAATTCAACATCAATCTGACTTGCATGGCCTTCAACAGCTTCATCCATTGAATTGTCTAAAATTTCGGCTGCCAAATGATGGTAAGCTCGCTCATCAGCTCCACCGACGTACATTCCAGGCCGGCGGCGCACTGCCTCTAAACCCTCTAACACCTCAATATCAGCGGCGGTGTATTCTGACTTAGAGTTAGTATCTGCAAATAAATCAGTCATCTTGAGCCATTTGTTAGAAGCGTTTTAGACTATGACTTGTTTAAGGGGAGTAGTATCTAACCACAAGCATCCTTACTCTGGAAAACCACAAATTCATCATCAGGACTTTGGCTTGTTACTTAAACGCGACTATCCCATCGCATTTGCCAGAAAATACAAATTTTTAGGTTCAATTTTAATTGCTTAGAAGCATTAATTATATGGCTGGAGTTTAACCTTATGACTGTTTTTAAAAGCCGTTTTGCTGACATCACCCTTCAAAAATTATCTGTCTCTGAGCGAGTTTTCCAAGGCCTAAGTGGTCGCCCGAATGAACCAGTCTTAATTGATGGTCCTACAGGACGATCCTTAAACGGAAGCGAAACGATCGATCAGATCAAACGGCTTGCTGGTGGCCTAAATTCCAAGGGCCTTGGTGCAGGTAAAGTCATGGGAATAATGGCGCCTAACATCCCTGAATACGCAATTGCATTCTACGGAATGCTGCACGCTGGCGGCACAGTTACTACTATTAATCCCTCATATACTGCCGTAGAAGTTAACCATCAGCTTCAAGATGCAAAAACAGACCTGCTCGTAACCACTCTTGATTTTTTAAAAACGGCACAAGCTGCTGTTGATGAATGTAATCGGGAAGTCAAAATAGCAATTATTGATAAGATGGATGGTATCCCTTGCCTGAATGATCTTATGGGCAATCCTCAACATGAACAAACTCCGATTGATCTTGAGAAACATGTAGCAGCATTACCCTATTCATCGGGAACCACAGGTCTACCAAAGGGGGTAATGCTAAGTCATCAAAATCTCGTTGCTAACATAGATCAATTTCTCACTATGCTACCCACTTCTCCTGGAGAAGCAGCAGTAGTCTTTCTCCCGCTTTTCCATATTTACGGGCTAAATGCGTTGCTCTCGCCGTATCTGGCATCAGGCGGCTGTATTGTTACCATGCCGCGCTTCGACTTTGATCTCTATTTAAAACTCGTCGCACAATATAAAACGCCCAAACTTTGGACTGCACCGCCGGTTGCGCTTGGCCTAACCCAGCATCCAGCAATCGATCATGCAGACCTATCTTCGGTACAGGTTCTTTTCTCTGCAGCAGCACCGCTCCCTGATGATGTTGGAGCCGCATGTGCCTCTCGACTTGGTTGCATTGTGACACAAGGGTACGGGATGACGGAATTGAGCCCAGCTTCCCATCTAACCCCACCAGAACTTGCTAGGGCGGGCGCCGTCGGACTGACTGTCCCAAGTACGGAAACTCGCATTATTAATCCAGAAACAGGAGAGAGCGTTGGTCCCAACCAAGAAGGAGAGGTTCAAGTTCGCGGACCACAGGTAATGTTAGGATATCTAAACAACCCGCAAGCCACCGCTGAAACTATTATAGATAAGGGGTGGCTAAGGACAGGAGATTTGGGCTTTGTAGATGAAGATGGCTATCTCTACATCCGCGATAGGCTAAAGGAGCTAATCAAATTCAAAGGATTTCAAGTTGCCCCTGCAGAAGTTGAGAATGCACTTCTTTCCCACTCTGGGATTGCGGATGCTGCCGTCATAGGCATCCCTGATACTGAAGCTGGTGAGCTACCATGCGCATATGTAGTTAAGAAACCCCAACATCAGGTTTCCATTGAAGATTTAAGTGACCATGTCTCTGGTCGTCTAGCAAGCTACAAACGCCCTGCAAAAATCTCTTTCGTGGAATCTATACCCAAATCCGCGTCTGGGAAGATACTTCGCAGGGTTTTAAAAGCTCAAGCGTTATCTGGAGATCTATAAATTAGGGTAAGATATTACCTTAGTTCTAAATCCTAACTTCAAACTTTGTTGCTTCAGGGATAACCTCTGATACCAGACGTTCAGTTTGTGCCAAAAGGTCGGAGTCAGTTAGGCCTATTGGGCGCAGAATAAATTTTGAAATCCCCACTGCAGCATAACCTTGGATACGCTTAAGGATGTCCTCTGCATCACCGACAGCAAAGTGTTTTTTAGCGTCACGTCCCGTACGTTTTTCAAAAGCAGCAGTTCGCTTTGGAAGATCGGCATCCTCCCAATTTCCAAATCGGAAGTGAAAGCCAGCTCCATAGTGATCTGAGTCAATTGTACGCTCTTCATGTACTAAGGCAGCTTTGATAGCGTCCAGTACAGGAGGCAATTCATCAGCCGTTTCCTGACCGGCTTGCCAACCAGTCCCAAATTTTGCTGTTCTTCTAATTGCAGGTTTTGACGACCCTCCAATCCAAAACGGAATTTTTTTCTGAACTGGCTTTGGCTCTATTCGGGCAGCTTGATAGTTAAAATGCTCACCTTCAAAAGTTACAGAGTCTTCTCTCCACAACCTTGTAACAAGCTCCATGGCTTCGTCTGCGATCTTACCTGACCCTTTGGATGACCGTCCCGTAGCTCCCCAATCAGGTGCCACTGCCGAGCCCACACCAAAGGCTGGAAGCAATCGTCCATCCGAAAGAAAATCGATAGTTGCGCATTGCTTCGCCATTAGTAGAGGGTCACGAAGGCCAAGAGAGGCAACGTTCATGCCAAATTTCATTCGACGGGTCCGGCCCGCGAGCGCTGCCATTGCACTCATACACTCCAAATGAGGAATTGGAGAAACTAGGCGGTCAGTTTGCCAAAGGCTGTCCACGCCTCCAACTTCCGCCAAATCAACCCACTCCCAGTATGCCTTTGCCGAAGAAAACGGAAAGTCCGCCAAACCCAAGCCCACACTAACGGCCATACTCAAAAACTCCCCAAGCATTAAGAATAAAAGCCTATGACGCGAGCAGGATGACTTGCAACGTCTGAAAAACAAATAAGCCGACTTGTACTACACCACCCTACCCGCGTAGGCTTCCACTTTAATTGAACTTCAAACTCAGGGGGATTCACTGCCGATGAGTATAAGAGGCAAGGCCTGTATTGCTGGGATTTACGAACATCCTACTCGCAAGGCACCCGATAAATCATTAGCCCAACTACATGCTGAGGTGGCTGCTGGCGCCCTTGCAGATGCAGGGCTTTCTTTTTCTGATGTGGATGGATTTTATTGTGCTGGAGATGCCCCTGGCCTAGGCGGAATGTCAATGGCCGAATATATGGGATTAAATCTACGTCACATTGATACAACAGAAACAGGCGGATCATCATATGTAATCCACGTGAACCACGCTGCCCAAATGATAGCTGCTGGGAAAATTGATGTCGCGCTGATTACTCTTGCTGGGCGGCCTCGCTCAGAGGGTATGGCCACGGGAACCGCCCCCCGAATATATGACCAAAACGCTCCTGACGTTGGGTTTGAAGCTCCATATGGGCCAACCGTTGTGAATATGTATGCCATGGCAGCAATGCGGCACATGCATGAATTTGGAACGACTTCCGAGCAGCTGGCTTGGATTAAGGTCGCGGCTTCAACGCATGCTCAATATAACGAGCATGCAATGCTCCGTGATGTAGTGACTGTAGAGGATGTCGTTAATTCCCCAATGATCTCAGATCCACTACACCGCCTTGATTGTTGTGTCATTTCTGACGGTGGTGGAGCAATTGTTATGGTGAAGCCAGAGATTGCTAAATCACTAAAACGGCCAGTGGTTAAGTACCTGGGTGGTGGAGAAACTATAAAACATCTCAACAGTGGAAATGTTGATTTAACATATACTGGTGCTCGACACTCCGGCCCACCTGCTTTCGAGGAATCTGGAGTGAAACATGGTGATATAAAATACGCCTCAATATATGACAGCTTCACAATAACAGTGCTGGAAACCATCGAAGACCTGGGCTTTTGCGAAAAAGGTCAGGGCGGTAAATTTGTTTCGGACGGTAATTTGATTTCTGGAGTGGGTAAGCTGCCTTTCAATACCGATGGTGGGGGATTGTGCAATAACCATCCTGCTAACCGAGGCGGTATGACAAAGGTTTTGGAAGCAGTTCGTCAGGTCCGAGGTGAAGCTCATCCTAAGGTTCAGGTTCCGAATTGTGATATTGCCCTAGCCCATGGCACAGGCGGGTCAATTGGAACCCGCATGGGAAGCGCAACCATAATTATTGGCCAGGAGGACGCATAATGCCCCAAGAAAGTTATATTCATCCTCCCATTAACCCAGAGACAAAAGAATTCTGGGATGCTGCGAAGCAGGGTAAATTCCTTGTTCCGCGCTGTCCTGATACTGGTAAGTACCTCTGGTTCCCGCGCCGCGTGTCTCCCTTCACGGGGAAAACCAATGTTGAGTATGTAGAGGGCAAAGGGACAGGGACAATTTACACATTTAGCGTTATGCGCAGGTCAAAACAGCCCTATTGCATAGCCTATGTTACCCTCGATGAAGGGCCAACAATTATGACCAATATCGTCAATGTTGATTATGATACTGTCGAAATTGGGATGAAGGTAAAAGTTACCTTTAAGGACCTGAACGACGAAGCTGCACTTCCATTATTTGAACCTGCTTAATCGTTCAGGAAATCAAGCGATATTTTAACCTCCCTGGCTGCCTAACAGCGGCCAGGGTTTTATTTTCTCAGAAACACTTCAGTTAATCTGGCGGCCACTTCCCACGGAATGGCTGTATCAGAGCGCGCTCAATCATTTCCAAGCGATCCTGACCGTAAAACATATCTCCATCTACAAAGTATGTCGGAGACCCAAAAACCGAGCGCGAAATCGCTTCCTCTGTATTTGCTTCATACTGCAAACGTGTAGCCGGAGCATTTGCTAATTCCATTACCTCCTCCGGATTCAGGCCTGCACTTTTTATAAGCTCTAAGATCAAAGCTTGATCCGCTAGATCACCATTATCACGCCAATGCGCCTCTAAAAAAATGTGTGAAAGATGATCTGCCGAAGCAAGGGTCTGAGCTGCTATAATACAACACGCCGCTTGGGTGACATCATTCCAGTGGTGTGAGGGCATTCCCTCTAAAACAGGTGCATTTCTGTATTCCGACCATCTTTGGATCTCACGCCCAAAAAAGTAATTCCGATGCTCATTAGTTCGTTCTCTGGTTGGCGTGGAACCCGAGCCTGCAACCACAGCTTCGAAATTAAATGGCCTATGTACTATTTCACGTTTTGCAGCCTTAGCAATTTCTAAAAATTTCGAAGACCCTAGGTATGCGTAAGCACTGTGAGGAACATAAAAATATTCAATGAAAGACATATGGAAAAAGCACCCATTAGAATTGATTTAAAAATAACTAGCATTCACACTGATAAATTTTCTGTGCAATTAATGTATTTCAATATATTGCACAGTTTTAGTTCAGAAATTACATGAATTAGTGCTTTAACAAAATCATAGCTTTTTTCCTTAGGCTGCTACTACCTGCCTGGCAGTCATAGCCTCCCCTGCAATTGTAGTTCGGCGCATATCACGAACCTCTGACGTGTCTTCAAATGGCCTAGCCCGATGCATTGTCTGGCGATTATCCCACATAACCAAATCACCAGCTCGCCATTTATGTGCATAAACGAATTGACTCTGCGTTGCATGCTCATTGAGATCACGAAGGAAAATTCGTGCCTCAGGAGTAGGCCAACCAACTATCCGACCTGCATGAGCCGAAAGATATAAGGACTTTCGACCCGATTTTGGATGAACACGAACAAGAGATTGCCGCACCGGCGCAAAACCCTGCTTCTCTTCCTCGGTTAAGTCATCATCAAATCCCAGAGATCCCCTTGAAAATAACAAGGAATGTTCGCAAACGATTTCTTCAATCTTCTCTTTAGTCTGCAGATCAAGAGCATCATATGCTGCTCTCATATCCGCAAATTCGGTGTTTCCACCTTGCGATGGGCATATTCTGCCTGAAAGCAAAGAATACTTTGCAGGGGTAGCTCGGAATGACGAGTCAGAATGCCAAAGCTGGTTTCCAAGATTGAATAGCCTTTGTCTATCATTCCTCCCCAGAGGCTGATGTTCTTTATTCAAATTCGAAATATCTGCCATGTCCGCCCGAATTCGACGGTCCTTATCCTGAGTAATATTGGACTTTCGATCCGGACGCTCGATTGCACCAAAATTAAGACTAAATTCTAGCTGCTGTTCGTCAGTAATATTTTGACCGTGAAATACCAATACAGCGAGGCGATCCATACCTTGGTCGATAGCTAAAACATCGTCTTGCGCCAGGGGCTTTGAGAGATCAGCGCCTATTACTTCTCCCACAAACCCTGGCATCAATTCACGAATTTGTATGCTCATTCATAATGACTCCATGTTAGGCAGGTGCGAAGACATCTTCATGCTTTTCACCTCGCATCTCCGCAGCTCCAGCCGGTGTTACAACACCTTGAAACGCTGGGTCATACTTCAGTGTTGGCAAGCATTGTTGAGCGAAAGTTCGAATATTCCTTTCTGCTCTCTCATGGGCCATGCCTCCAAAGGAAAATTCACCAACGAGATGACCTAATCCAGTGAGCCGGCGAAGTTCTGCAATTTGCTCCAAACAGTCTTTGGGCGTGCCCACCACTTGAATTGACACATAAAACTCATTCGCCGATTTTCGGAACCCAGGGTCTTTCATCTTGGAGTATGTCTTGGCCATTTTCCCGTAGGACTCGTAACCCTTAACTTTTGCGAGCCCACCATCAGAAAATTTGTAATGGTTTTCGATTGAATCCCATTTTGCACCCAAGTATTGCTGAGCAAGCTCTACCGCTTCGTCTCGGCTCTCTGCACACGCAATGTTAGAGGAAACAATCGCCGGAACCGGGGTATGTCCAGCGTCAATCTGTATTTCTCGAAACTTCAGCACGTCTTGAGCTGCCTTAGACCACTCATTCTGCATGATGACCAACATACCAAAACCCATTTTGGCAATAAGTTCGGCTGATTCCGGGCTTACCGATGATGCGTAGAAGCGAGTTTCAGGGTTTGAAATTGGCCGGGGCCTAATAGACATTTTGGGAATTTTAAAAAACTCGCCATCATGCTCGAAAACCTCATCTCGAAGGGCTTTAACAACGATCTGGGCGGCCTCCGCAAATCGCGGACGAGCCTCATCCATTGGAACACGAAAACCCTCGTACTCAACCCTTGCCGCTCCACGGCCAAATCCAAAAAGACAGCGCCCACCGCACATTATGTCTAACTGAGCAATCATCTCAGCCACCCGGACAGGATCATGCCACGGTAACACAATAACCCCTGTTCCAAGTTTTACTCTTGTTGTTCGACCAGCAAAGTATGCAAGAAGCTGCGTAGGCTGCGGTGACATCGAATAACCAGTAAAATGATGTTCCAGCGCAAAAATTGAATCAAAGCCCAATGGCTCTACTAAATCTCCGATTGCGAGATGGTTGCGCATGACAGACGCATCAGTGCGTCCCTCCTGCTGCAGCATATTAAGCGACACCCCAACTTCCATCCCTTGGCTCCTCAATCACTTGTCAAATTTTAGAATACAAAATTTTGAAGACATAAATGACGAAGGTCAAAGAAAAATTACATGGTTTGTTTATTCTGCAGTGCCTTTAAGGCATGTTTCAAAGATGGAATTTATTGTTTCTTCTTTTCCTTGGGAATTAACTCTCACCACTAACCGAGGATAAAGCACAACATGCCAGATAATTATATATTATTATTTATAAACAATGTATTATAATAGTTTTTTAATTATTATAGTTAATTTAATAATCCCTTATTTGTTAAATTTTTATTACTGCGACTGGACGCCGCGATCTTTCGTTGACTAGGAAGGCGCCATGAATATACTGCCGCGATAAAAATCCGATTAGGGGGAAACACAAAAATGGCAATAACACTGCCACCGGATTATAAACCAAATGATAAAGAAGAGTTTATGAACCCATTGCAAACAGAGTATTTTCGAAAAAAATTGACCGATTGGAGAGAGCAACTCCTCAACGAATCGAATGGGACCATAAACACTCTAAAAATCAGTACAGTTGCAGCAGCTGATGCAACAGATAGAGCATCGGTGGAATCTAACCGCGCTCTAGAACTCAGAACTCGTGATCGCTCGAGAAAACTCATAAACAAAATTAATGAAGCATTGAGCCGTATCGAAGACGGATCTTATGGCTACTGCGAAATGACATCTGAACCAATTGGCGTTCGTCGGTTGGAAGCTCGCCCGATCGCCACTCTTTCGATAGAG
>VMCJ01000087.1 GCA_008081395.1 Rhodospirillales bacterium
AGTCATTGAAAAATATGGCGCGCCCGGGAAGATTCGAACTCCCAACCTCCTGATCCGTAGTCAGACGCTCTATCCAGTTGAGCTACGGGCGCTAATCGGTACCGTTATCTCCAACGGCAAGAGCGGCGGAAATTACTCGATAGCAATTGAAGTGGCAACCTCTAAACGCACGACATGTTTATACTAATTTGATTTTTTTTCTTATTCATTGGGGAAGTAAGTAGAAGGGTGCATTCTTATCGGGTTAGTATTCGAAAACGGATAGACCCGAAGCCATACTCTTTTGAAAGGGACTGAGGCCTAAATGGCAGGCATATTTGACGCCTTCAAAATTGACATTTTCAATGACGCTCCCGGAATGCGTCCTAGGCACATTCGTGCAGCAACCCTCATCGCCATCAGGTGGGTAGCCATAACTGGACAGTTAGTTACGGTCTTAACAGTTCGCTTCTGGCTTGACTTTGATCTACCGCTGACGTTCTGCCTAATTTCTATTTTAGCATCCTGCATGCTAAATCTTCACCTTACACGGAAATATCGTAACGCCCGCCAAATGAAACGGCGGGACGCTAATTTTTCTCTCCGGTTTGATGCTGTTCAATTGGCATTTTTGCTCGGTTTAACTGGAGGGCTCTACAACCCCTTCTCAATGTTAATTCTAGCCCCAGTTACAGTATCAGCTGCTATTCTGCCGGTAAAACATACAATTCGCACCGGAATTTTGGTTGCAATATTGGTCTCGCTGCTAACGGTGGTGCATGTTGAACTACCAGGACCCGCACCTGAACTAGCTACAATTTATGGAATAGCCGCTTGGGTTGCGACTTTAGTAGGCCTGATTTTTATCGCTGGCTATGTAGCCCGTGTTGCTGCGGAACAGCGTCGAATGATGCAAGCATTGCATGCTGTCGAAGCTACTCTGAGAAGAGAGCAACAAGTTTCGGCCGTCGGAGCACTTGCGGCGGCGGCCGCGCATGAACTCGGCACACCTCTAGCAACCATAACACTTGTTGCAAAAGAACTTTCAAGAGAAATTCCAGAAGATACCGAAACAGGCAAAGATATCGCTTTGCTAGTATCGCAGTCGGAAAGATGTCGTTCCATTCTAGCTGATCTAACAGCTCGGCCCAGCGAAGATGAAAATGACACAGGAGCACGCTTTTACCCTATCAATCTCTCCGCTTTGCTTGAGGAAATAGCAGAAGAGCGCAAACCGGCTGAGATTACTTTCTCAATACTGAAACGGCCAATAGCTGGAGATGCTGGAGTAGAACCTCGAGTTTTAAGATCTCCTGAATTAGTCAATGGAATCACGAATATACTTGCCAACGCATTACAATTCGCGCGCAAAGAGGTATCTATTATTATTGCTTGGAGCGCTAAAAACGTTAGCATCACTGTAGTAGATGATGGTCCTGGTTTTGCATCGGATCTATTGGAACGAATAGGGGATCCGTATATCTCAACTCGGAAAAACAAAGATGGCCATATGGGACTTGGATTATTTATCGCTCGAACATTGTTGGAGAATTCAGGCGCTCGGCTTACATTTGGTAATAGATCAGGAGCTGGGGCAGAAATTACAGCCTCCTGGTCCCGCAGTGATCTTGAGGCGGAGTTAAAGGATTAGCCATATGACTACAGAAGATGTTGGCGAAAACGCCCTCGAGGAAAAGAGCCTACTGATCGTTGAAGACGATTTGCCTTTTCTAAGAAGACTCGCAAGAGCAATGGAGCGGCGCGGTTACGATGTGCATACAGCAGAAAGTGCTGCGCAAGGATTACAGTCTGCGCATCTCAAGCCAGCGTATGCTGTAGTAGACCTTAGACTTGGGGATGGTAGCGGGCTCGATGTGGTTGCTGCACTTCAAGCAGAGCGGCCAGACGTGCGCGCAATAATACTGACGGGCTATGGAAACATTGCAACTGCGGTAGCTGCTGTGAAGGCCGGTGCAATAGACTATCTCCCAAAGCCTGCTGATGCTGACCAAATTGAAGCGGCTTTACTAGCCACGCCAGAATCTCCTCCTCCACCGCCAGAAATGCCAATGTCTGCTGACCGAGTACGGTGGGAGCACATTCAACGGGTTTATGAACAGTGCGACCGCAATGTATCGGAAACTGCAAGGCGCTTGAGGATGCACAGACGAACCCTGCAAAGAATTTTAGCCAAACATGCTCCCCGAGAGTAGAAATTATACCAGAAAGTAACGCCCTCCAGCTCCAATAATTACATTAGCAATACCCAATGAAAGATTGATCGCCACTATTCGGCGAATTTGGGGTATTTGCTTGGCTGCTTCTGGATAATCTGAGTTTTTCAACGCGAACTTCATCCGGCGCCATGGTGCAAAATAAAGATGCATGAATAATGCAATCATAACTAAGCCTAAAAATTGCATCGCGTGCAGATATACAGGGGCAGCTCCGATGCCTCCATATTCAACGACCAACATTTGGTATCCAGTTGTTAGAAGAACAAATATTGCTATCCAGACCCATGTGAAAAATTTCGTAAAAATCCGTCCCCAAAAGCGCGCTGGCTCTGGAGGCTCAAGCGCAGCTACTGCGGGACGAACTATCATGTAGGCAAAAAACATACCGCCAACCCAAATTACAGCGGCAACAAGGTGCAGTGTAACCATCAATGAATGTAACATTGGTGCAAAGCTCCTAACTGACACATACTTTAGTTTGTTAGACACAACTCCCAGCGGTCTGGTCAAGGAAAACAAATCATGACTTTTCAAGGAGAAGGACAACTCGGGTGGTTTTTCTGGCGAGCTGCAGCCGAGTATTCCAATAAAACTGCTCTCATTGACATAAGCCAAGACGCACCAAGGGAATACTCGTTTCGAGATCTAGACGATGCAATGAACCGCGTTGCTTCAATGCTCCGAAACACAGGCCTCAAGACAGGTGATAGAGTCGGTCTTGCTATATCCAACAGGGCGGAATTTTTAATGACCATGTTTGGTGCGATGCGCGCCGGCTTGGTTCCCGTCCCTATAAATCTAAAACAAAGTAAAGATGTTCTAGCTTATATTCTCGCAGACTCCGGAGCTAAAGCGGCAATTATTGAACCAGCTGCTGGCGCGCACATCACTGATGCAGCTGCAGATATTCCCTTAAAATTTGCTTTTGGAGAAGAACCAGAAGGTTGGTTGCCTTTTTGGAAATCTGTCGAGAGCTCAAGTGCCAGTTTTGAGCCTTTAGAAATTTCGCCTGACGCTCCAGCCTTCCACCCATACACTTCTGGTTCAACAGGTCGACCTAAAGGCGTCATACTCACGCACCTAAATACAACTTGGCTGATTGAAACTCGGCAAAAATACTGGCCAGCAAAACCTGATCAACGCGGCCTGATAGCAGCTCCTCTCTATCACAAAAATGCCATGACTGTTGCTTTCAAGCCAAAGATAAGGGCGGGCGGTTCAGTAGTTTTAATGGGAAATTTTGATGCCCGTAATTATCTCCAAGCAATCCATGACTGGAAGGTAACGGAAGCTGGGGGTGTGCCCACTATGTTCTCCATGCTTCTAAAGCAGCAGGATTTAACCGAAAAACTTGACTTCTCTTCCCTTCAAATGCTCCGCCTTGGTTCTGCTCCAGCACATGCAGAACTGATGAACGAAATATCGCGTGTTTTTAACTGTCCTAGTGCCCAAGGGTACGGCCTGACAGAAACAGCCGGCGGCTGTATGGCACCGCCACTAGACGGGCGACCAACACCACCTTCATCTGTTGGAACCGTTATGCCAGGAACGGAAGTAAAACTTGTTGGGACAGATGGTAAAGAGAGCGATCGAATTGGAGAGTTTTGGATCAAAAGTCCCGCCAATACGCCCGGTTATCATAATCTACCCAAGGTAAATGCTGAGAGGTTTGTCGAGGGTTGGCTTCGCACAGGCGATATACTTTCAAAAGACAAAAATGGCTTTTTCTATTTTGAAGGACGGGTTGACGATATGTTCGTCTGCGGGGGTGAAAATATTTACCCCAAAGAAGTGGAAAATATTCTGCTTAAGCATCCCTTAGTGATCCAAGCAGTAGTAATGCCTCACAGCCATCCAACAAAAGGCACTTGCCCAGTTGCAGCTGTAGTAACCAACAAACCGGAAGTGACAGAGAAGGACTTGAAGGATTTTACGCTTCAAAACGGGCCCGCTTATGCCCATCCCCGACGCATTCTTGTCAAGGATAACCTTCCCATGACCGGGGTAAATAAAGTCGATTTACAGCAAATCAAAACTGAACTGGACCAATTAGAATTAGAAAACAGTACCTAAGGTTGAAAATTGAGAGAGCCCGCATCAGAGATTATCTTCTGACTAATATTACCAAACAAACCTTTGGCGGGCAGTGATTATCTTTTAAACCGAGACTGCAAAAAGATCTGCTGCTACGGGTGCCAGTAAGCGGTTACTGTGGCCGATGTCATGGGCTTCGACCAAATTCCAACAAAATGGCACGTCAAGTTTTGCAGCCATTTCCTTCCCACTTTGGAAGAAAAAACGCCCGCGTGCTAGGCGATGAGGGCCTTGGACGAGTGCCTCAGGCGACCTTAACAAGACCCCGCCTTTAGTTTTCCTATCTTTATGCCCCAAAAGCACAGTAATACGCCGGCTTAGAAAAGCTGAAAGATCTGTAGCTGGCCCATTTTGCCCTATTCCGTAAGGGAAACGTTGGTCATCTAGAGCTGAATAAGCGCCAGCATTAGCAGCGATGATGTGCGATGCACGGGATTCTGGACAGTAAAGTGCAAAGCGATGCACAAATTGCCCTCCTGCTGAATGCCCGTAAAGCCAATAACTATCTTGGCTTGCACCAAACCTCTCACACGCTGCATCAAAGGCACGCTCTATTGCACCCCAGTTCCATTCCTCACGAGGGAGGAATGCGCGACGATCCGGCGTACGCATCCGGCCGACTTCATATTCGCGTGGAGTGGGGAAACCGCCTTTGTCAAACTCTGGACATAAAAGGAGTGCATTCAGGCGCTCAGCCTCTAATTTCCAGTCGCAGAGATAAGTATCCGCGTTACGCTTATACCCATGAAGAACAATCAGCACTGGATCATCGCTAGACCAAGAGGATGCGCAGTGAAAATGAACTCTCATGACACCAGTCGCGGAAACTGGCTCGTTAAATAGGAAAATACCCGTTTCCGATGTCAAGCCGCTACACCTTGAGCCTCTGAAACTCCTAGATGATGTGCCAAAAGCTCATAACTTCTCTGACGAATAGATTCTTCATGAGCCCAAGTAACAATAGCAATCTCTTGTACACCGAGTTCAGCACCAAGAGCTTTTATCCTTTGAGCAACTTCGGCACCCTCTCCTACAAAACCGTCTCGGAGCATTGCCTGGATGCGCATTTCATCACTCTCACTGAAACCCTCAGCTAAGACTTCCTCAGGCGTCTGCATAGAAATAAATTGGCCGCGGTCTCTGGCTAGGCGCCATTTCGCTCTTGGCATAAAGTTTCGTTCTGCTTCTGCCTTGCTATCCCCAGCTAGCGCCCAGACACAAATTGTAGCATTTGGTTCTGGCCACAACTCTGAAGGCCGATAGAACTGCTTGTATAACTTCAGAGCCTGATCCGCTCCTCTTCCATCAGTGAAAAACCAAGCAAACGCGTATGGCAAACCAAAATGCGCAGCAACTTGGGCCCCATAGTCAGATGAGCCCAGCATCCAAATCTGCGGTGATGTATCTCCAGCAGGATAGGCTTTTACAGCTCCGAAAGGATGTCCATCAACGAGGGGGGTACCATTTACCCAAGCCATCAGGTCTCGAACATCAGCAGGAAACTGGTTAGGGCGTTCATTAGCATTGGGGTTGAGAGCAAAGGCCGTACGGCCGTCAGAGCCAGGAGCCCTGCCAAGACCAAGATCAATACGCCCAGGCGCAAGTGCGTCGAGGACACGAAATTGCTCTGCCACCTTATATGGAGAATAGTGCGGCAACATCACTCCGGCAGAGCCAATTCGTATTCTTGAAGTCTTCATAGCAATTGCAGCCAGCAACACTTCTGGAGCAGAGCCTAGAATGCTTGGATGGTTATGGTGCTCAGAAACCCAAAAACGCTCATAGCCAAGGCCTTCGCAGAAGCCAGCCAACTCAACAGTGTTTCTAATAGCTTGCCCCTGTGGCTCACCAGCGACTGCTATAGATTGGTCCAGGACAGAATATTTAATAGTCACAGGCCACCTCAACCTTCACGATAACGATAACCAAAAGCATCACCATTCCGAATGAATTGCCCCAAAGAAGGCGATGGAAAGTGTGTTGCTGCTATTAGTGTATCTGTATCCGCATATTTCTCCATGATTGCATTTCGGGTCGCGAGACCTTGGACAGGGTCGACGTCTGGACGTGCATGCAGATGAGTACAAGCACACTGCAGTGGCGAGTGGATCAAATCACCAGTAACTATGGCCTCAGAACCACCCGATGATAGACGCACAGAATAGTGGTCCGGCGTATGTCCCGGTGTTGGGAGCAACTGAACTCCATGGGTTAACTCGTGATCACTGGTTACAAGCTCAGTCTTTCCTGCTTCTACAATTGGCAATACCGAGTCCACAAAATGACCAATTGGTTTTTTGGCATTTTGTTCCGTCCAATAATCTAACTCCATTTTAGAAAATACATATTTTGCATTCGGAAACGTCGGCACCCAACGGCCATTTTCAAGCTTAGTGTTCCATCCAACATGGTCTGGGTGCAAGTGCGTGCACATGACCATATCAATGTCGTTTACAGTTAGACCTGCTTGCTTCAGCGCATCCATATACGTTGTGTCCGTTTTCATATGCCAAAGCGGACGTGTTGGTCGGTCCTTATCATTTCCAATACAGCTATCAATAAGAATTGTGAGGCCACCAACTCGCACCACATAAGACTGCATAGTAAACACCAACAATCCGCTTGCAGGATCCAGCGCATTTGGCTCTAGCATTGAGCGATGCTCTTCCAATTCCTCCTTGGTGAGGTTCGGAAAAAATTCGAATGGATCAAAACCGGGTAATTCTTGCTCAATCACACGATCGACACGCATTTCACCAACATTAAATGTTAAAGCCATCTTGAACTCCTCTTTCCCAAGATATTAATCCATAACTACGCCGCCGGCGACATTAATAGCTTGCCCGGTAATTTCTTGTGCTTCAGTAGAGGCAAGAAATAAAGCTGCATTAGCTACATCTTCAGGACTCTGTAGCCGCGCGAGAGGCCAATGTTTAGCAGCAAATTCTGCTCCCCTCTCCTCAGGTGTCTTCTCTTTATCACCTATCTGACTCCAATTTCTCCAAAACATACCCGCTGAACTAATGTAGCCAGGACAAATAGAATTCACGCGCACATTGGGGCCCAATTCGACTGCAAGTCCACGGGAAAATCCTAGTACTGCTGCCTTAGATGCGGAATAAACTGTTAGCTCCGGCCAACCTTTTTTACCGGCCTGGCTAGACATATTGATGATTGAAGCATCTCTGCCACTTTTTCCAACTTGAATGAGATGTGGCGCGAAAGCTTTCGAAGCTAAAATTACGCCTTTAACATTTACATTGATCACTCGATCAATCAGAGCTTCATCAATATCAACAAGAAAACCTCGTCCCGGTATCCCAGCATTATTGACTAGCGTATCCACCTCTCCCAAAGCCAATACTGCCTGTGCTGACATCTTCTCGACGGACTGCATCTGAGTTACATCACAGGCAAAAGCAGCAACAGCACCAACCTCGTGCGCTGTCTCATCCGCCGCCTCTTGGTTTAAATCTACGATAACCACCTTTGCGCCCTCTTGGGCATACAACGACGCTATAGCCTTCCCAATTCCCCCAGCTGCTCCGGTCACAACAGCTTTACGACCATCCATCCGACTCATGCTTGCCCTCATAGTAGATTAAGAGCGACATCCTGCCTGTCGTAAGCACTGGATGGCAATGGTAGAGCGATGTATGGCCCGCGGTTCTACCACCTCTATTGAAGCTCTTGCAGCTGGGCATCCACACCGCTGGATGATGCTCGGAGCTGTTTGGTTGCTGTATTTATGCTTTGGCCTCACTTCAGCATCCCTTGCACCTCTCGTCGGACCAATAACCAAAGACCTTGGTGTCGGACACGCTGCAATGGGCGTTGTGTTTGGGGCGTGGCAACTCGTCTATATCATTTCTGCAGCACCCGGCGGCGCTGCGATGGATCGCATCGGTCCAAGAAAAACTCTTTTTTTTGCGGGTTTGATGATAGCTGCATCTGGGATTTTCAGAGCATATGCAGACACTTATGGCATATTTTTAGTCGCTGTTGCGGTCTTTGGACTTGGAGGACCTCTGGTCTCAGTGGGTGCCCCAAAGGTAATTGCGCTTTGGTTTGATAGCAAAGATCGCGCATTTGCAATGGGCATATATATCACAGGACCAAGTCTTGGGGCCATCACATCCTTGGCGATCACTAATCCCCTTTTAATGCCATTATTTGATCATGACTGGCGCGCAGTTCTTCTATTTTATGCAGTCATAACTGCCGTTGCGACCGCTATCTGGCTATTGATATCTTCTCATGCGGAAGCCCGTCGCGTGGAGGCAGGCCTACGAAGTGCGCCACGTGAACCACAGTTGCTTGTCTGGAAAGAGCTCCTCACACTTCCAACAGTTCGGCTAATGCTAATTATGAGTGTTGGTATATTCTTTTTAAACCATGGCCTGAATAATTGGCTGCCTACTCTCCTACGAGACAAAGGCCTACCCGCAACATCTGCTGATCTATGGGCAATGATACCCACGGCGGTTGGCGTTGCTGGGTCTCTGATAATTCCAAGACTTGCAACGCGTGAAAGGCGATATTTTATTCTTCTGGCACTCTTGCTATCTGCCTTGACCGCAACTGTTTTAATGCATCTTTCACCAGGAATTGGACTAGCAACTGGCTTAACTCTTCAAGGAATAGCCCGTTCTTCCCTTATGACCGTCGCCATTTTAATTTTAGTTGAAATGCCTGAAATTGGAGCACGCCGCGCTGGAGCTGCTTCTGGATTATTTTTTTCCGCTGCCGAAATTGGTGGCGTAACTGGTCCACTAGCTCTAGGAGCAATCTCCGAAATGTCTGGGGGGTTTGGCTCCGCTCTCTGGCTACTTTCGGGAATAATCATTCTATTAATTTTTCTCACAACTCGGTTAACACGCTAAGCCAATGACAGTCTTCGACCTTCGAGAAGCTTGCCCTGGAGATGCTGAAAGCATCCAAGAAATCTACGCCCCTTTTGTAAAAGAAACCCCAATTTCTTTTGAAACAGAGGTGCCTACAGTCGACGAAATGAGCAGGCGTATTGAACAATATCGCGCCACTCACGCCTATTACGTAGCAATCAGCAATAATAAGGTTGTTGGATATGCATACGGATCTGTGCATAGGGCTCGGGAAGCTTATAAGCCTTCCACTGAGGTAACTGTTTATGTCTCACAAAATGAACAACAAAAAGGTATTGGACGTTCACTTTACGCAAAACTACTACCGCGTCTCAGACAAAAAGGGTTTCATGCTGCCTTTGCAGCCATCACCCTTCCCAATCCCAAAAGCATAGCTTTGCATGAAGCTGTGGGATTTACGCACATTGGAACATTCAAAGAAGTCGGCCGCAAATTAAATGCTTGGCACGATGTTGGCTGGTGGCAAAGACTTCTTTAATAGCCAAGTTCACGACGGATCAAATTTTCCAACCGATCTCCTTTCAAACTTCGCAGAATATTTCCTGCAACCTGATCTGCAGCTGTTTCAGGATTGGTAGGGCCAGAGCAATGAGGTGTAATTCTGACATTATCCATCGACCAGAGTGGTGAATCCGCAGGCAGCGGTTCTGGATCTGTTACGTCTAGAAAAGCGCCTGCAAGCCTACCGCATTGGAGCGCAGCAATAATATCTTCAGTAACCGCAACCTGCCCTCTAGCAAGGTTGATTAGGTATGCAGGATTAGGAAGTAGTCCGAGACGTTCCTTGTTCAAGAAACCCTTAGTTTCGAGCGTTAAAGGCATAAGGCAAACAAGAAAATTTGCTTTCGCCATGAATTCAGGAAGGGCCTCCATGCCATGATAATGGGAAACCCCAGGAAGCTCGCGATAGCCGCGTGTCCAAGCCGAGACTTCAAAACCAAAATTGCCTAAGGCCTTGCCTACGGTAGATCCAATTGCTCCATACCCTAAAAACCCCACCCGTGGTGGAGCCGATTGCGGAGGCTCAAGCTCGCGCCATTCAGCCGAAATTTGTTGCTTATGGTAATCTCCAAATCTTCGGAAAAAATGCAGTACGGCATAAGTCGTCCACGCCGCCATCTGATCTGCCATCCAAGGATCGACAATTCTAGCGATTGGGACATCTGGCAAATCTGGGTCAAGAAATAGGCCATCTACCCCTGCTCCAGTTGCCAAAATTGCTTTTAGGTTTCTCATTCCAGCAAAAAGTCCTGGCTGCGCTCTAAAGCAAAGAACGAACTCGATCTCTTCTTTGTCATAAATCTCTGTTGATAGCTTGAAGGGTATGTCTGGCAAACGTTCTGCCATGGCCTTTCGCCAACCTTCTTCACCCCCAACTATGGGGTCTGAAACAAACAGAATTGTCATAGCACTCTCTTTGAAACCATTTGCAAGAAAACAGGTAAATTCTAAGCTAGCTTTCGTACGATATAAAATTTCCTGGATATTCAAGATGAATATAGACAACTGCATAAACCTAGATGACCTGCGTAATATAGCCAAACGCAGAGTACCCAAACTAATTTATGATTTCATCGAAGGTGGAGTGGATGACGAAAGCGGCTTAGCTCGAAATGAAAACGCATTTTCCCATCGTAGTTTGATGCCTAAGTACATGGCCGGAGATGCGCCAATCGACCGTTCAACAACTATCTTTGGCAAAACTTATTCAAGTCCTTTTGGCATCTCACCGATGGGGGGTATCGGCAACTATCGGCGTGGTGGAGATTTGATGCTGGCCCGCGCCGCAAGAAATGCAAATATCCCTTTTATTCTCTCGGGTGCGGCAACAGCTGCGATGGAGGATGTCGCTCGAGAAGCACCAGATCACGGTTGGTATCAGCTTTACACTGCAAAAGATCGAAGTATTGCAGATGACCAAGTGAAGCGCGCCGCTGATTTAGGTATGCCTGTCCTAGTTGTGACCGTAGACGTGCCCGTGTCTCCAAACCGGGAGCGCAATCGTCGGAATGGCTTTGGTCGTCCGTTGAAACTGACGCTAGCCACTAAGCTTAATGCTTTAACTAAGCCTGCATGGATGCTGGACTATCTCCAACACGGCATTGCCATGTTACCAAACTGGCAAGCATATGCTCCGCCAGGAACAGATGCACCGGGAGTTGCTGAGTTTGTAGCGAGCCAACTACCGAACAGTATTGAATGGAAAGATATAGAGCGCATCCGAAAAATATGGCCTCGAGCATTGGTTCTTAAGGGTGTTATCCGCGCTGATGAAGCCGAGCGAGCTGCCGCTCTTGGCGTAGACGGCCTGATTGTTTCCAACCATGGAGCACGCCAACTTGATCGTGCTCCCGCTTCATTAGATGCTCTCGGACCAATAGATGCCGCGGTTGGAGACAAAATGACCTTAATGCTGGATGGCGGCATACGCAGAGGATCGGATGTCGTAACAGCCTTAGCATCCGGAGCAAAATTCATCTTTATGGGAAGGCCAATGCTTTACGGTGCTGTAGCCGGCGGAGATAAAGGAGCATCAAAAGCAGTGGCCATAGTTGAAGACGAAATGAACAAAATTATGAGCCAAGTAGGGTGCCGAAACATAGCTGACATAGGGCCGGATTTGATATGGGATCAAAATCAACAAAATCGTAACCGAGTGTGATGGTACGTTATTTCAAGCCCTCAATTATTGGAGACAATCTCCAATTTTACACTGGTTTTAGCCTGAGGGATCTCGAATGAAGATTAGATTAATCTGATCAACCAACTGAAGATATAAATTCTCGCAGTGTAGTATTGTTCCATACGTTAGGTTATTTGAATTGAAGATAACCTTTTAGCTTTATATGAGGATAAAACATGCGATTAGTGACGTTTGCAGAAGACGGCGTTGAAAAAATTGGTGTCCGTGTTGGAGAAGATGTTTTTGACGTCACTAAGGCCAGTGAGTCCTTCGGCGGGGATATGATTGGGGTAATTAAAGGGGGATCCGCGGCCAAAGAAGCACTTAAAACTGCAGCTGCCAACGCTCAAGCTCGCCCCTTATCTTCTGTAAAACTTCTTCCTCCCATTCCGCGCCCTGGTAAAATTCTGTGTATTGGTCGCAATTACGCAGCACATGCCGCCGAGGGTGGAGCTGCTCCACCGACCTATCCTGAGGTATTTGTCCGATTTCCTTCCTCGCTTATCGCTCACGGAGACCCTCTTGTTCTTCCTAAGGCCTCCGACAAATTTGATTTTGAGGGTGAGCTAGTAATGGTGATAGCGAAGACAGGCCGCCATGTTGCCGAGTCTGATGCACTCGATATGATTTATGGCTGGTCCCTCTTCAACGACGGTAGCGTGCGCGATTATCAACGCAAGGCCAGTCAATGGACCATGGGGAAAAATTTTGATGGAACCGGAGCTTTTGGGCCAGATATCGTAACTGCAGACGAAGTAACACCGGGTGGTGTTGGCTTACAATTGCAAACCCGCGTCTCCGGAGAAACGATGCAAAACGCAAATACGCGGGACCTTATTTTTCCAATTGCAAAACTGATATGGCACTTGACCGAAGTCATGACCCTCGAAGCAGGGGATATCGTAGTTACTGGAACACCTGAAGGTGTAGGATATGCCCGAAAACCACCTCGATTCATGGTTCCGGGAGACACTGTAGATATCGAAGTTGAGCAAGTAGGTGTGCTGAGCAACCCAGTAGTAGCTGAATAGTGATGTGCCTCTAAGGTTTTATCTATTCCTAAAGGATAGAAAGCCCGATGGACTAGAGTCCATTGGGCTTTTTAAGTTTAGGGCATTCAACAGAGCTTCTAATTGGACACTCAAACCAACCTCGGTTCCCAATAAAGCCTGACCAACTATAACCCTTAAAAGACGGAAAAACGCCTACTCTAAGAGATACCACTCATGATCTACGCAAAAGAAACACTAGCGGAATTCCAACTGCAGCTATAGCAACCAGAAAGACAAAGTCATTTAAAAAACCGATCATCAAAGCTTCTTTTGAAACCAACTTAGACAACGCAGCTACGCCACCTGCGGTCTCCAAATTCCACAAACCGCCATTACTAAAGTTTTGCAATGCTTCATTAGCAAAACTGATGCGGTCGCGAAGCTCTGAATAATTTACCTGGGCAGATCTAACCAGAATCATAATTACGATTGATGTGCCCACGCTGGCACCAATAGCCCTCACAAGAGAAAATAGGGATGCACCTTCAACCCTTAATTCTGGAGCCAGAGTAGAGAACGTAGCTGTGGAGAGGGTTACCCACATGACGCCCATCCCAAAGCCATTAACCAGCGTTACCCAGATAATTTCATCGAGTCCAACATCTGCTGACCAACCGGTCATCCACCAATTGGAAAAAGCACAACAGAGAAGACCTGCGATGAGTAAATGTCGAGCTTGGAATCGATCTGCAAGAAAACCTCCACACAGCATAGCAATCATTGTTCCTACACCTCGAGCAGAAACTACCCAGCCCGCTGAAATAACTGAATAGCCCTGAATGTTCTGCAAAAAGAGAGGTAAAATGAAGAGGCTGGAGAATACAGCGACCCCAAAGACGAAAATCAGACAAACGCCTACGACATAGTTCCGATCCTGAAAGATCGCGAGATTTATATAGGGCCGTGATGCAGTCAATGAATGGACAATAAAGATATAAAAGGAAAGCGCTGCGACAAATGCTGAAATTATTATTTCTGTAGACTCAAACCAATCCTGACGCTCTCCTCTATCAAGCATAAGTTGGAACGCAGACACCGCTATTATGAGGGTAGTAACTCCAATCCAGTCCAACCCAGTTGGCTTGTTAGGTGCTTTAGGCAAGGTGGGAAGAATGGCTAAAAAAGCAGCTATCCCCAAAGGGATATTTATAAGGAAAAGGTATCGCCACCCATAGAACTCAGTGACTATGGCTCCAACTGTAGGTCCAATTACTGGTCCAAGGATCATGCCCATCGACCAGATTGACATCGCGAAACCGTGTTTCTCCCGTGGATAGGTATCAAGCATAATTGACTGGGAGACTGGCAGTAAGGGAGCGGAAACAAATCCCTGCAAAACACGGAAAAGCACTAGTTGTTGTAAATCAACGGCAGTTGCACAGAGTAGACTTGTGACTGTGAAACCAGCGATAGAACCCAGGAAGACAGCACGCCTGCCAACTTGTTGCGATAACCAACCAGTTAAAACTGTTCCGACTGCACTAGCGACCACAAAAGCCGTTATCACCCATCCCACTTGATCGGCGGTAGCAGAGAGATTTCCTTGTATATTTGGCAACGCCACGTACGCAGTACTCATATTTATGGCATGCAAGAGTGAAGCCATTAATACTGGCACAGTGATGAGTATACGTTGACCACGAGTATAAGGGCCTGATGCAGGAAGAAGTGCCATAACCTGAATCATAGACCCGCTTGATTCTTAATGGCAGTCTTCTCTAAGTACTTTTAGCTAGTTTTCGAAATTGTATAAAAATTTGGATAATCCCCATGCCTAAACCAACCCTTGTCGTAGCCATTGAGGCAACCGAGGAACGTCGTCAGATTATTGGCGATGTAATTAGAGATGACGCTGAAATTGTTTTTCTTAGAGACCTTGAGGTTAATGCCCAACGCAAGGCGGTGAGTTCTGCCACGGCGATCTTCGCTAGTCGCCCTTCAGACCTTCCGGACGATGGGTCAGGTATTAATAAGGACTGCCGTCTACTTCAGTTTTACTCTTCTGGAGTAGATTTTTTACCCCTTAAACAATTCCCCAATGATCTTCCTATTGCAGGAAATGGTGGCGCCTTTGCAGAGCCGATGGCAGAACACGGTCTTGCGATGGCTTTAGCCGCCGGCAAACGTTTGTCGTTTGAAGCCTCTAAGATGCGAGAAGGAGAATTTAACCAATTCTCGCGCAACAAGATGTTTCTAGGCGGCACTGCGGGAATTGTCGGCTATGGAGGCATCGGAGTGGCAATGGCGCGCCTTTTTAAAGGTATTGGAATGCAAACCATTGCCGTCAATCGCCGCGGAGCATCAGATCAGGCTGGGTACCTTGACTGGATTGGTCAAATAGACCGCTTGGATGAACTTTTGAAAAAATCTGATGTTGTAGTTCTCAGTCTACCACTCACTAAAGAAACTGAAAATCTTATTAATGCCTCTCGGCTCGCAGCAATGAAATCTGATGCTATCCTTGTTAACCTTGCCCGAGGCGAAATAATCAACGAAACAGCGCTTTACGAGCATTTAAAGGCTAATCTTGACTTCACTGCATGCATCGATGCTTGGTGGATTGAGCCGATACGGCATGGAAAATTTTCTATGAAACATCCTTTCTTAGATCTTCCAAATGTGATCCCTTCTCCGCACAATTCTGCTTCTGTTGGTGTTTGGAGGAAGAATGTCGTTCAGCGAGCAGTAGAGAATTGTCTTCGTGCAATAAAAGGAGAAACGCCCTTACACCTTGTAAAACCCGAAGAGCGGATGCTTTGAAATTATGTTCGAAAGCTTAGCATCAAAAGCAAATAATAATGCCCATATACGTCGTCTAGGACGAGGATGCACGACGACATTTGTGCTGCAGGTAGATAATGAGCAATTTCACCTTAATGTAGATCGTGGGCAAATCACCAGCGTTTCACAAGGGCCCTTTCAAATGCGGGGATCAAGCTTTGTGATTTCAGCAGCAAAAGATACATGGACCGAATTTATGCGCCCAATTCCCAGACCTGGTTTCCATGACATATTTGCAATGTCCGCCACAGGTAATGCGAAAATTGAAGGCGACATTAATATACTTCTGGGACATTTAGCTTACTTCAAAGCTGTTCTCGATTTGCTGCGGAAGGTCTAAGGTTATGGCCGAAATCGAACCCATCGTTGGGCGCTACGTAAAGCTTAAAATTGCCGGCGAAGACTATCGCATTTACTTTGAGGAAGCTGGTGAGGGTACCCCCCTTTTATGCCTCCATACAGCTGGGGCGCATGCAAGCCAATTTCGTCACCTGATGTGCGATCCTGAAGTCTCAAAAAATTTCAGAGTAATCGCCTTTGATCTTCCCTGGCATGGAAAATCCAATCCGCCAGTCGGATGGGAGACCAAGGAATACAAACTAACGGCAGAATTTTACGTTGATACAATTCTAGCTTTTTCTAATGCACTTGCCTTGGAAAAACCCATTGTGATGGGCTGCTCCATGGGCGGAAGGGTTGCCGTACGCCTTGCTTGCTTACATGGCCAGAAGTTCAGTGCAGCAATTGGGCTGGAAGGATCAAACCGACCATCTCCTTGGTGGGACAACTCATGGCTAGATACTGATTTTTTTGCGAGAGGTGACTTCTGCGAGGCACTAGTGTCTGGTCTTGCTGCGCCTACAAGTCCTGCCGAATTCCGAAATGAAACGTTATGGCATTACAGACAGAGTGGTTCCAACATATTTAAGGGAGATATGCACTTTTTTCGGACGGACTCTGAGTTCGAGGCAGACGCAGAAAGCTCCTCCCCATGCCCCCTCATTCTGATGACTGGGGAGTATGATTACTCTTGCACACCAGAGGATGGCCGAAGAACAGCGGCAGCCATTCCTGGTGCAGAGGCTATCGAGATGAAAGGCATGGGACATTTTCCGATGTCAGAAAACCCTACCGCATTTCGAGAATATATTTTACCAGTTCTAAATCGCTTCTCGAAATAAATGCAGTTCGATGAAACAATTGCACCGAAAGGGTGTTAATTCGTCTTCAAAAACTGAAAAATCACAGTGCGTAATGTTTCTACACCGCAAGACAAGCACCTCAAAACAGCGATAAGACTAGACGACCAGCTTAAAAGCCCTTTAACTTTTCCAGGTAGATGAAGGGAACGAGCATGGAAACTCGAAGCCTCCGGGGCAAAGCCGTCATAGCAGGAGTTGGTGAAACCACTTATTACAAACACGGCAATTCACCAGATGCAGAATTTAAACTTGCCCTAAAAGCGATCCTAGCCGCAGCAGAAGATGCTGGCATCAATCCCAAGGATATCGATGGCTTTGCATCATATTCAAATGACAGAAACGACCCTTCTAGGCTAGCTGCTGCCCTTGGCACAAAAGAGTTGCGCTTCTCCAACATGCAATGGGGTGGCGGAGGAGGTGGTGGCGCAGCGGCCATTGGTAATGCGGCAGCAGCGGTAGCAACAGGACTTGCAGACTGCGTAGTAGTGTTCCGCGCACTTGCACAAGGACAATTTGCGCGCTTTGGCCAAGGGCAGCCAGTCAAAACAATTTCAGGTGACATGGCAATGCAGGCACCGTACGGCTTGATGTCACCGGCTCAGCGCTATGCCATGAAGTGTATGCGTTTTATGCATGATCACGACGTCAAGCACGACGCAATGCGAGCTATTTCCCTGGCCTCATACCGACACGCTCAATCAAACCAACGTGCTGTCATGTACGGTCGTCCTCTAACTGAAGCTGACTATGACGCTTCACGGTGGATAGTAGAACCATGGCGCCTATTTGACTGCTGCCAGGAAAATGATGGAGCTGCAGCTATCATCATTTTACCTGCTAACCGCGCCAACGATATTCCTCACAAGCCTAGCTTCATATTGGGTGCTGCCGGCGGATCAGATCATCGGTGCGCCGCACCAAGCCATAATCACCCAAACTACGCCAGCGCAAATTTTTCGAGTGTTGCACCTCGGCTTTTTGAAATGGCTGGGGTCACGGCAGCTGATGTGGACGTTTTGCAATCCTATGAGAACTTCACAGGTGGCGTAATGATGAGCATTGTTGAGCATGGATTTTGCGAGCCAGATGAAGTGAATGACTTCTTCAAACCTGAAACATTTTATGCGCCAGACGGCGCACTGCCTTTAAACACCTCAGGAGGCAATCTTGCCGAATGTTATATGCATGGCTTGGAGCTACAAATAGAGGCAGTGAGACAATTACGGGGAACTTCAACATCACAGGTTAAGGATCCAGACGTATCTATGGTTATAGCAGGCCCCATGGTCACTCCAGTCTCGAACTGTATTTTTGGATCGGAGGCAACAGTATGAATGCTAGATACCTTCCTGAGGGACTTCCGATCCCAATTCCAGAAAACGACAACCTCTCAAAACCCTACTGGGATGGCCTGATGCAGGAGCGCCTTATGGTGCAATGCTGCAAAGGCTGTAACACCTGGATTTGGGGACCAGAATGGATTTGCCACGCTTGCCATTCCTTTGAACTTGAATGGCAAGAAATTGATGGGAAGGGGCAAATCTATAGTTGGGAACGACCCTGGCACCCAGTGCATTCTGCCTTGAAAGGTTTTGGCCCGTATCTGATCGTTTTGGTCGAACTACCACACGTTGGAAATATCCGAATGATTGGAAATTTACTGGGAAATCCAGATCAAGAAGTCGAAATTGGCGCGCATGTTGAAATTGCTTTTGAACATCATCTCGAGGCGGACCCGCCCCACACACTCGCACAGTGGAAACTCATATAGCCACTAAAATGGAGGCCTTAAAATGGATAATGCTCAATCTGTTCAGATCAATGATGAAAATCTTTGGCGACTGGAAACCCCCGGGGCGGAAGGCTGGGAGCGCACTGCGCGAGTAAAAGACCCTAAAAAGTACTTCATGGTTTCAACGGATTGTCATGCCAATGAACCACCAGACCTGTGGGCTAAAAGACTTCCGGATGTCTACAAGGAACGTGCTCCGCGCATTGTAGTGGATGATAAAGGCGTACAATGGCGTTACTGTGAAGGATATCGCCCGGACCGTGTCCGAGTGATGTCCTTTGAAGGTGAGGATTGGATTAGAAGCCAAGCTGGTGCTGATCCTGCACAACGTCATGCTGACAACAAAAAAGACGGCATCGATGTAGAAATAATTTTCCCGAATAAGGGTTTGGCAATGTGGGCTACACCCGACCCCGTTTTTGCTAATGCAATGTGTCGAGTTTGGAATGACTGGGCTTGGGAACAATTCTCTAGCTACGGTGATGCCATGGTTCCGGTAGCTTCAATAGCTACTGGTGACATTGATGGCGCTATGGCTGAGATCGAGCGAACAGCCAAGATGGGGTACAAAATTCTTAGCCTCCCATGCAAACCGATGTGGGGGGGGCATGATATAGATCATGTTAATTACAATTTGCCCCATTTTGATCCGATGTACGCCCTCATACAAGAAACCGGAATGCCAATGACTTTCCACGTTTCGACCGGCCGGGACCCTAGGGCAGCAAGGGGCAATGGTGGTGCTGTTATTAACTACGTCAGCCACTCACTTTCGCCAACGATTGAACCAGTAGCAAACCTCTGTGCATCGGGTGTGCTAGAGCGTTTCCCAAACCTCAAATTTGCAACTGTGGAGGCCGGAATAGGATGGGTTCCATGGCTGCTAGATGCGATGGATGAAGCATATCGAAAGCACCACATGTGGGTGCGCCCTAAACTACAAGGTCTACCCAGCGATTACTACCGATCTCACGGGTTTTCGACATTCCAGGAAGATCCAGCTGGTCTTGCCCTAGCAGAGCAATATGATCTTGTAGATAACTTCATGTGGGCAAACGATTACCCACACCATGAAGGAACCTGGCCTCATTCAGCGGAGGCAATCGAACGCACCATGCCACATCTATCGGATAAAGCGCGTGCTAAAATTCTGGGCCTCAACGCTGCACGGCTTTTAGGAATTAATGTGCCCGATCATCAAAAATAACTCTTACACTACGCCCAACCAATTGTCAGAAACCTATCTTTCATTGGTTAAGCTTGCTTGATTTTTAGGGAGATACTCAATGGACTTTGGTGTTTTCAACCTTCTACAGCATCGTGATCGGTCCATATCACCTCACCAAATAATTAATGAAGCGATGGACCATGTACGGCTAGCTGAAGATCTCGGCTATTCACGAGTCTGGTTTGCCGAACATCATTTCTCCAACTATAGCCTTTGTCCCTCGCCTCTAATTTTCTGCACCCATGCTGCAGCTATAACAAAAAGGGTTCGAGTAGGTTGCGCTGTTCTTATTCTTCCCTTGCACACACCAGCTCGTTTAATTGCGGAAATAGCCCAAGTTGATGCCTTGTCGGGCGGACGGCTCGATGTTGGGGTAGGCAGCGGATATCAACATTATGAGTTTGAGCGTTTGAATGCTGATATTTCAAAAAATAAGGAAATGTTCCATGAAATGCTGGACATTGTAGATCGTGGCTTGCGCCAGCCATCTTTCCACTACAATGGTACTGAATTCAATATACCTGATACAGCAATAAATGTGCGATCTGCGCAGACCCCTCGCCCACCAATATGGATCGCAGGAGCTGATCCAAACAGCCATAGACGATGTGCCCGAGACGGATTTATTCCCTTTATCTCTGGCGGGGTAGGAAGTGCCACTTCTATCAAAAAAATGCGGGATCAAGTCGATGCTTGTTTTTTAGAAGAAGGCAAAAACCCGGCAGAAACACCTCTTGGCGTACTTCGTTTTGTTTGCGTATCTGACAATAAGGCTACGATAGAACGGTACATAGACGGAGCTCGTTTTCAGCGCCGTCTGGCTCAGTCACTTAGGCATCGACGCGAGCATATGGTTGACGATTACATGGTAGAGGAAGAGCCTTTCCCTGACGAACCCTCAATCGATGAAATTGGTCGTAATCTTGTGGCGGGGAGCGCTGAAGAAGTTGCAGAGCGTATTTGCGATGAAATCAAATTATATAGACCCAGCCACATGAATATTTATTTTGCCGTGGGTGATGTGCCAAGTCAGGATGTAATGAACAGCATGACGCAATTTCAGACCAAAGTGGTTCCAATGATTGAAAAACACTTTGGTAAGCCATTGGCTGACATTAACCCAGTGAACATGCCGTCTCCCATCAGCCTACCTCAGGCTGCGGAGTAGACAATTTGGAAAAAATTTCCTTCACATTGAATGGTAAAGAAGTCGAAGTAACCGAACCAGATCGTCCCCTAATTTATGCGCTTCGCAATGATTGCAATGTCAAAAGCGTACGCTATGGCTGTGGACTGGAGCAGTGCGGGTGCTGTGTTGTTCTAATTAACGGGTCCAAGCAATATGCCTGCACTCTGCCTACTCATGCAGTTGCTAATAAGTCAGTTGAGACAGTAGAGGGATTGAGCACATCAGAGGAAATACACCCTATTCAACAGGCTTTCCTTGATGAACAAGCCGGCCAATGCGGCTATTGCCTATCTGGCATGATTATGGCGACTAAGGGCCTACTTGCGCGGAATAGTAAGCCAACCCGTGCTGAGATTGTGGATGCACTCGATAATCATCTATGCCGCTGTGGTGCTCACAGCAGAATTATACGAGCAGTGCAGCGCGCTTCGGACTTAATGTCATGAGCGAGCCAAAATTACCCCCAAGTCTCGCGGCCAATCCCTTGCTTAGCCGATGGATTGCCTTCCTTCCCGATAAAACTGCCAGAATTGCCTCTGGCAAGGTTGAGATTGGACAGGGCATTGTTACAGCGCTTCGCCAGATAGCAGCTGAAGAGTTGGATTTAGACCTACAAAAGGTAACATTAGCATCTGGCGATACTGAAATCGGCCCTGACGAAAACTACACGACCTCTAGTCTTTCAATCATGGCTTCGGGCGCTGCAATCCGGGCCATCGCATCAGAGGCACGCTCATTATTGATGGAACGGGCTGCCCTAAGACTTAATTGTTCACCAGAGGACTTGAAAGTTTCAAATGGTGCATTTCTGCAAAATGGCGAAGCTACCGACATCGATTATTGGGATGTTGCCAGTGAGATAGACTGGCAACGCAACGCAACGGCTTCCAAAGCTCCCAAAGCTAGTAACACATATAAAATCGTTGGAAAGAACATACCGCGCGACGACCTACCTAAAAAAGTGAACGGGGGAGGCTTCATTCACGATCGCTCCGAAACGGGTATGTTGCATGCACGCATGTTGAGACAGCCATCTCCCAGCGCTCAACTATCGTTTTTAGACCAAGAGGCTATTAAGCGCGCCGCCGCGGGAGAAATTCAGATCATCCAAAAGCGTAATTTTATCGCTTTTGTTGCAGAGGAAGAGTGGCTCGTTGAGAAAGCTGCGCGAGCCGCCTCAAACCATGTCACTTGGACTGGTACGAGCAACATCCCAAGGGGGGCAGCTGATGCCCGTAAACTTCCCGGAAAAGCCGCCGTTGAACATTTTTATGGCGACCCAGAGCCAATTAGCCCAACCATCGGCAAAAGTTTGCGGGTCAGTGTAACTAGGCCCTACGTCGCGCACGCATCGATAGGACCCTCCGTAGCCCTCGCACGATGGAAAGATAGCAAGCTTGATATTTGGTCCCATGGCCAAGGCATGCATCCCCTGCGTCGCAATTTGGCATTAGCACTGAATATTGACGAGGCATCAATTCATGCTCGCCATTCTGATGGGCCAGGCTGCTACGGCCACAACGGCGCGGACGACGCTGCCCTTGATGCAGCCATAATAGCTCTCGAAATTCCCAACACATGGATCCGAATGCAATGGCAACGTGAAGAAGAATTCGCGTTTGAACCGGTAGGCCCGGCCATGCAAGTAGATATTGAAGCGGTATTGGATGCTAACGGTAATCCCATTGATTGGAAAACTGATATCTGGAGCCCAGTTCATGTTCAGAGACCAGGCGCCGCTGGCGTTGTTATGTTGGGAGCTCAATCTCTTGGTGCAGTAGCACCAGGGGGTGACCCAGCTGATCCACCGCCCGAAAGAGGATATGGCGGGCCACGAAATGCGTTCCCCGCATATAAGGTGGGACAAACACACATTCACCACCATTTAATCCGTGAGCCAGCAGTTCGTACTTCCGCACTGAGGGGCCTTGGAGCACTCCCCAACGTCTGCGCCATTGAACGTATGATGGACCTTGCTGCTTTGGAAGCAGGAAAAGATCCCGTGGAATACCGCCTTTCTCTCCTCAATGATGATCGAGCTCGCTCAGTGCTGCAGAGAACATCAGAGCTGTGTGATTGGTCTAAGAGAGGCACAAGCGGCACAGGAAAAGGCCTAGGCATTGCCTATTCACGCTATAAAAATATTGCAGCCATGGCAGGTGTTGCTGTTGCAGTCACAGTAGAAGAAGAAATCCGTCTTGAACAAATTTGGGCTGTTGCTGATGCCGGCCTGGCTATCAACCCCGATGGTATATTGAACCAACTTGAAGGGGGATGTGTCCAAGGAGCAAGTTGGGCGTTGAAAGAAGAGGTTAAAATCGAAGGTGCTGGCATAATTTCCACGGATTGGGATAGTTATCCGATCCTTCGCTTTAGCGAGATTCCGGAAATCAACGTAGAGCTAATCTCACGTCCAGACGATGTTTCCCTCGGTGTTGGGGAATGCACCGTTGGCCCGACTGCAGCAGCAATTATGAATGCAGTTGCTCATGCCCTTGGCGAACCAATTCTTGATATGCCTTTAACTCGAGAGAGGGTAATGGCATCCATTTTGAAAAATTAAGAGGACATTTCAAATGAACCCAGTCATTGGACTTGACCATTGCATCATTGCTGTCCGTGACCTGGAAAGAGCTCGCGAGGACTACGCTAGACTAGGTTTCACGGCAGCGCCAATGGGCGATCATCAAAATAGGGCAACAGCAAATTATTGTTTGATGTTTCAGGATACCTACCTGGAACTCCTTGGGATTAACCAGCCAGAGTATCCCGATGGCGGCTTGCAGGAAAAGTTAGAAGTCCGCGGAGAAGGCTTACATCGGCTTGCGCTTGGGACAACAGATGCAGATGCCGTAAAAGCCCAGGTTGAGGCGTTGGGTGTACGGACTGAAGGCCCGAGAGACTTGGCCCGTCCATCCAAAGAGCCAGAAGGTATGGTTCGGTTTCGCAATCTTTTTCTTGAACCTGCAGACCTTGCGGGCATGCCAATATTCATATGTGGCCATAAAACACCTGAATTAATGCGCAATACTCGTCTAACTACCCATGCGAACGGCAGTAACAGATTTGCTGGGATTACAGGTCTCGTCACTGACCCAAAAGAGACAGCCAAGGCAATGGCTAAGCTCTTTGGCGCCGGTTCTATCAAGGAAACAGAATTTGGAGCTGAGATTGATAGTGGCCGCGGGTTTATTCGCTTAGCGACTGATGAAAGCATTGTTCAGGCCCATCAAGGCTCAACAACTCATCCAGCTAATGAAAGACCGATCTGGCACGTTCTTTCCATAGGAGTTAAAGACCTTGGAGAAACAGAACAATATTTGAAGCAAGCAGAAATTCCTTACCAAAATAACGGTTCAGCTCTTCGAATTGACCGCAGTATGGCTCGAGGACTCATACTAGAATTTATCGAATAACTTCATTTCTTTCTAATTTTCAGCAGAGCTCTAAATGACCAACCCAGAAATCCTTAAACGCGAAATCCAGTATTTCGTCTTCGACCTTTACGGTACCGTCGTCGATATGCAGAAGGGCCTTACAGAGGCCGTTAGTCCTTTTCTAAAATCGAAAGGATGGGAGGGGAAACCTCATAGCTTTGTGACTTGGTGGCGACGGACACATTTCGAAAATTCTATGATAGACGCCCTTTGCGATAGAGGTCATACGCCATACCGCCAAATTGGGCATCGAGCCGTAAGCCACGTGATGGATAGAGCAGGTATATCGTATACCCAAGAAGAGGTTTTCTGGCTTGTCTCCCAAATCGAAAAATTGAAGCCATTTCCAGACGCGCAGTCTGCTCTGGGCCATCTGCAAGAACGTTACAAACTAGCTATCCTCTCGAATGGTGACAGAGACATGCTGGAAGCTGCACAGCCTCATATTGGAATCCCGTTTGACAAGATTATCTCGGTGCAAGAGGCAGGATATTTTAAACCACACTGGAAAACCTACGCTACGGCTGAGAAGATTTTGGACGTAGATCGCTCAAGCATACTTTTTGTAGCAAATCACGCTTTTGACTGCGTAGGTGCCAAGTCATACGGCATGCGATCAGCATTTATCGATCGACGCAGGCGCCCATTCGGTGAATGGCCTCAGGAGCCGGACTTAATGGTTTCTGATTTAAAAGAGTTGTCTGAATTACTGGTTTGAGTTTGACGTAGAAGCCCACATCGCAGTAGACAGCCAAAGCCCACAACACAGTGGGCTGGAGCTTACATGCGCACCATTTTTAAAATATTTTTCCTCGCACGTGATACCAAACCGTGGTTGGTCCTAACTTGCCTCATCATTGGTGGCATAGCAGAGATAGCTAGCATCTCTACTTTACTGCCCGCTGTTACTTCGATGTCCGGTGGTGACACCGATAATTCGTCTGGACTGAATGGTGTTGTTAGGGAGTTCATATCAGCACTCGGCTTGAGTCCAACTCTAGGCATTATGCTCAGTTTGGTATGCATTTTTATGATCGTTAAGGGTTCACTCTCATTCTTTGCCCTTACTTATGCCGGAATTGCTGCAGCCAGGGTCGCAACTGATTTCAGAAGGCGCCTAATTGCTGCCCTCTTCAGCGCCCGATGGGCATTTTACTCTGACCAAAGTCGCGGCCGCTTTGCAAATACCATCGCCAATGATGCAGGCCGAGCTGGTGATGCATATGTGCATGCGGCCCGAGTTGTTGCGTACAGTGTACAAGCCTCTGGTTATATGCTTGTAGCACTAATGGTTGACTGGAAATTAGCGCTTGGTGGAGTTGCATGTGGTGCAATTGTGACAGGTGCTTTGAGTGGTCTGGTAGCTATGTCTCGCAAAGCAGGAGATCGTCAGACAGGCCGAACCGAAGATCTAACAATTCATACTGTCGACATGCTCGGCAATATAAAACCTCTTAAAACTATGGATCGCTGGCGCGTTTCTCTTGACGCTATGACCAACGCTCTCAGCCGGTTGCAACGCTCTTTGGTGAAGAGAGAAATAGCCAAACAAGGTATGCTCCAAGGTGGCGATGCCCTAATTGTAATGGTCATCGCCATGTCCATCTACATGGCTCACAATATTTGGGAAGTCCCTCTACCAGAGCTAATTGTCTCCGGCATTGTGTTTTTCCAGCTGATTTCTATCGTCCAAAAACTTCAGCGCTTCCTTCAAAATTCAGTGCAGCTAGAGAGTGCTTATCTGCGTTCAGAAGAACTGATCGCTGAGGCTGTTTCAAATAAGGAAAACTGGCCTGGCAAGACCTTACCTCAAACCAATAGTGGACTTGAATTCCGAAACGTAAGCTTCAGCCACGGCGATCATCTGGTAATAGACGATATCTCCCTAACCATGCCTTCTGGAAAAATCTCCGTCTTTATGGGGCCATCGGGGGCCGGGAAAACAACAATCGTTGATTTACTAATTGGTCTCTATAAGGCGGACAGCGGACTTGTTCTGATCGGCAACACACCCATCCAAGAAGTAGATATTCGTGAGTGGCGGAAAAAAATTGGCTACGTCCCTCAGGAGCTCACGCTGCTTCATAATAGTATTCGTGAAAATATCACCCTTGGAGACCCTGAAATATCAGATGAGGCAATATGGGCAGCGTTAGATCAGGTGAACGCTCGAAGCTTTGTTGAAGAACATCCAGACGGGCTGAATTCAATCGTAGGCGAAACTGGCGGTAAACTCTCAGGCGGTCAAAGACAACGTATTTCTATTGCCCGCGCATTGGTTACTGAACCAGAGGTCCTAATCCTAGATGAAGTGACTAGTGCACTCGACCCACAAACTGAGGCAGCGATCGTGAAAAATATCCAAGCGCTTCAGGGAAAATATACGATTATCGCAATCACGCACCGGCCAGCTTGGACCGGAATAGCAGACTGTCTTTTTGAAGTACAGAATGGAAAAGTCACACATTTAAAGACACAGAAAACTCTCTAATTGGAAACCGAACCGCCAGGCTATTAAGAATTGCTTGTTCAATCGCTAAGCTATTGGTTAAGGCAGGAATGTTTATCTCAAACAAGTGGTGTGCAGATAACACAAAAAAGTATTTTTCATTGTTGGGATGTTTCCATCAATGTTGTCACTTGCCTTGCCAATTCTGGAATAGCTGGATCGCTAAAGTTTCCAGCATCTATAAAGCCAAGATCAACCCTTTCGCGTTTTGCACCCGTCCTTGCATAAGCCGGGTCGTAGTGCTGCTCAATCAGCAGTCCTGTCAGCTTTTGCCAATCCCGCTTAAGCGCAAGTTGACGCCAGTTTTCACAGATTTCATAACCATGTCTCTTGAGCATGCTGTCAAAAAGGCGGTCCAGTGTTGAGGGGTTTTCTATGAGATGTGCGTAATCACGCATGAGGAAATCAACTCTAGCGTCGAGCGACGCGTTAATTCGGATCTGCGGGGCTTTTTGCATCCTTTGCCAGAGCATGCGGGGGATGTGACAGGATCCAATGCGGCTGCTTTCAGCCTCAATAAGTACGGGTCTGTTGGGATCTAGCTTCAACATTTCGTGGTTAAGGCTAGTTTCAAACAATCGCTGGCTAGGTTGGGGGTGTCCCGGTTCGTGGCCTAGGAGGGAACCACGATGGCTCGCAAGTCCCTCAAGGTCGATAGCCTGTTGTCCTGAGGCCATAACTTCACGAAGAATATGGGTTTTTGCCGTCCCAGTAGGCCCTTGAAGTACAATCACATCAAGTTTTGATGATATTTCGTCGATAGAATCTACGACATCCCGTCGATATCGTTTATATCCTCCATCCAAAACTGTTACGAGCCATCCAATCTCAGCCAGAATTCTAGCCATCGAGCCGGATCTCTGGCCGCCACGCCAACAATAAATTAAAGGACGCCAACTTTTATCATACTGACTAAGTGTTGTTTCTATATGGCGCGCAATATTTACAGCCGCCAGGCGAGCGCCAAGCTTACGGGCCTCAAACGGGCTGACCTGTTTGTAAATGCGTCCAACATCTGCTCGCTCATCATCATAGAGAACAGGCAGGTTTACTGCGCCCGTGACATGATCATCCTCGAATTCTGATGGGCTCCGAGCATCAATGATCATCCCTTCATGACTAAGCCAGTCGGAGGTTGTGCTAATAGGGGCAACCATCAGTCTTTGATCCGTATCTGGGAGATTCCGTTAGGCCAATTAGATTAAGATATTTGGCCCGTCACGGCATCATTCAATTAGAGGCCAGTTTTTGACGCAAAAGCCCGATAAGTCCATCCAAACCGCCTTGCTGACGGATGATGCTCGAAAAGTCCGCTCTTTGGCTGACAACTAAACTCACACCCTCAATTATTATATCAGTTACAACAGGTTTCCCGCCAAAATCCTCTATTTGCCAGGATACATCGATATTGGGAGCGTTTGGACGAACTACTTGCGTATCAACCAAGGTTCTCTTAC
>VMCJ01000159.1 GCA_008081395.1 Rhodospirillales bacterium
TCCGTGCGAGAAGCTGAATTAAAAGCGGATATAGTTGTAACAAACGACGCTAAGATAATTGCCTCAGCAGATAAGGTAGTGCTTCCAGGGGTTGGCGCCTTTCGGGATTGCAGAAATGGAATTGCTTCATTGCCTGGGGTGCAGGATGCGGTTGAGCAAGCGGCCACTGTTAGGCAAGTTCCATTTCTTGGTATTTGCGTTGGCATGCAATTAATGGCCACGCTTGGAAAGGAGTTTGGGGATACTGCCGGATTTGGTTTTGTTCCCGGAGTAGTCCAGCCAATTCAGCTGGATGATCCAAGCTTAAAAATTCCTCATATGGGATGGAACTCTTTGTCTTTTATCTCAGCAAAACATGCGATCTTCGACGGCATAGGTCCAGGCGAATATTTTTATTTTGTCCATTCTTATGCATTTAGAGCAGAAATGCATGAACATGTTATTGCTGAGGTTGACTATGGGGGGCGAGTGACGGCAGCCATCGGGACAGCAAATGTGGTAGGTTTGCAATTTCACCCTGAGAAAAGCCAAGCAGCAGGCTTAAAAGTTATCCAAAATTTCCTTAGATGGGAGCCTTGATCTATGGCTACTGGTACAAACGTCCAGATGGTCGAAAAATTTGGAGAGTCCGATGTTGAGGAGCTCTGCGAAGCAGCTAACCTAGCCATTTTGGACGGAGGCGGGTTCGGTTGGCTTGAGCCTCCTCCTAGGCAGACGTTAGAAGCTTATTGGCGGGGGGTCATGTTGGTCCCGGAACGCGAGCTATTTGTGGCACGTTTGAATGGTATTATCTGTGGTTCAGCTCAACTCGTTTCACCACCGAGAAACAATGAGGCCCAGAAGCATTCCGCCTCTCTAATGCACTCTTTCATTGCGCCCTGGGCACGAGGCCATGGCTTGGCAAGGCAATTGACGCGGGAAGTTGAGCTTAGAGCTCGGAAAAGAAAATTTCGTATTTTGAACCTAGATGTCCGTGAAACTCAGACAAGAGCAATCAAGCTTTATCAAGAGCTTGGGTTTGACCATTGGGCAACACACCCACATTACGCTTTTGTACAGGGTAAGTGGACTAAGGGTCTATTTTTCTTCAAAAATTTACTTGATACAGATCCTCCACCTGCTGAGCCTGAATAATCATGATCCTTTACCCGGCTATCGATCTCAAAAATGGTCAATGCGTTCGTCTTTTAAGAGGCGATATGGAGAAGGCCACTGTATTTAACGATGACCCAGCTGCGCAAGCTCGTGTTTTCCAAGAGGCTGGTTTCCAATGGCTGCATTTAGTTGACCTAGATGGAGCCATTGAAGGTAACGCTGTAAACAGCACCGCAGTCCGAAATATCCTATCAGAAGTCACTTTGCCCGCTCAGTTGGGAGGGGGTATTCGCAACATGGAGGCGATTGACCGTTGGCTAGAAGCAGGTATTGCTCGCGTAATTCTGGGTACAATCGCCCTTGAAGACCCGGCTTTGGTTAAAGCAGCGTGTAAGGCATACCCAGGAAAGATCGCTATTGGTATCGATGCACGGAATGGAATGGTTGCAGTAAAAGGATGGGTGGAAACCAGCACCATTTCTGCGATGGAGTTAGCTCTTAGGTTTGAAGATGCTGGAGCTGCAGCCATCGTTTTTACAGATATCGATAGAGATGGAGCAATGGGTGGGGTCAATTTAGATGCAACTGTGGATCTTGCTTTCGCGCTTTCTACGCCAGTTATTGCTTCTGGCGGCGTTTCAAGCCTTCATGATCTAAAGGCACTTAAGGCTGAGGAGCAGTCAGGCATAAATGGGGTAATTGTTGGGCGTGCTCTTTACGATGGTGGAATACAAGCTAAGCCTGCTCTTGAGGTTTTGAAATAAATTATGCTCACTGTTCGGATCATCCCCTGCCTTGATGTTCATAATGGCCGTGTTGTTAAAGGCGTTAATTTTGTAAATCTTGTGGATGCGGGAGATCCTGTCGAGCAGGCGAAGGTTTATGACGCAGCAGGGGCCGATGAGCTTTGCTTTCTAGATATCACGGCAAGTCATGAAGGTCGCGATACCTTATATGATGTAGTAAGCGCCACAGCTGAACAATGCTTTATGCCATTAACTGTTGGTGGGGGTGTGAGGCAGATTGAGGACGTCAGAAAACTTTTGCTGGCTGGTGCAGATAAAGTTTCTATCAATTCTGCGGCAGTTAATCGGCCAGAACTAGTATCAGAGGCGAGCGAAAAATTTGGTGCGCAATGCATTGTTGTAGCTATAGATGCAAAACAAGTGAGCCCTGGAAATTGGTCTGTTTTTACCCATGGAGGGCGTCGTGACACTGGTATAGACGCTGTCCAATGGGCAAAACGCGTTGTCGCTTTGGGGGCTGGTGAAATCTTGCTCACCTCAATGGATAGAGATGGTGCGCGAACTGGTTTTGATTTGGAGTTAACCCGATCAATTTCTGATGCTGTCTCTGTCCCAGTCATTGCGTCAGGAGGCGTAGGTAAGGTGGAGCACTTAGTTGAAGGTATTACTGATGGCCATGCCTCAGCGGTACTGGCAGCATCGATTTTCCACTTTGGTGAAGTTGAAATTGTTGAAGCGAAGTTGCACATGCAACAGGCTGGATTGCCGGTTCGTCTAGTTCCTGCTCGTTGAGGCTGGTTGCTAATTTTAACCACGCCCTGGGCTGGTGCCCATGTTCAAAACAGGTTAATATTTCGATAGTTTTTGGACGATAAATGCAGACTAGTTTTGCAGCTCCGTGCTTTCAATTTCACCGCATTTAAGGTGCGGGTGATATTCCTGATTAAGGGTTTGAGATTATGCGGCTTATGATTGACAGAAATGTGCTCTTGCGCACGCTTTCCCATGCCCAAAGCGTTGTTGAACGCCGAAATACAATCCCCATCCTCGCAAACGTTAAGTTAGATGTGGCTGACGGTAAATTATCTCTTTCGGCCACTGATATGGAGATTGGCTTATTAGAAGCCGCTGATGCTGATCCAGCATCGCAGCCTGGCTCAGCAACTGCTCCTGCGCATACACTTCACGACATCGTTCGTAAATTGCCAGACGGCGCCCAAGTTGAGCTAGCTTTGGATGCTGAAGCCGAACGAATGATTGTCCGTGCAGGTCGTTCTACCTTTCAACTAGCAGTGCTGCCTACGGCTGACTTTCCATCCCTTGCTGATAGTGAAATGCCGATCGGCTTCAAGATGGCTGCTAGAGATCTAAGAACACTTATTGATCGTACTCGTTTTGCTATTTCCACCGAAGAGACCCGTTACTATCTCAACGGAATTTATTTCCATACGGCAGACCACGAAGGTGTAAAAGTTCTTCGAGCGGTAGCAACTGATGGACATCGATTAGCCCGAGCGGAGGCGCCGCTTCCCGATGGAGCAGCAGGCATGCCGGGAGTTATTGTCCCTCGAAAGACTGTTGGTGAGCTGCGCAAACTTCTTGAAGAAGCGGGTGATGCATATGTGGAAGTCTCTGTTTCGGAGACAAAGATCCGCTTTGCAATGAACGGTGTAGTTCTAACCTCTAAGCTAATAGACGGGGCTTTCCCTGATTATGAGCGAGTTATTCCTGCTGGTAATGATAAAAGTGTTCAGATTGACCGTCAGGCTTTTAAGGATGCCGTTGACCGCGTCTCAACAATAGCCACTGAGAAATCACGTGCGGTAAAGCTTGCTTTGCAACAGGGTGCTATCGTTGTTTCCGCTAACAACGCTGAAGCTGGCGCTGCCAGTGAAGAAATTGAAGCGGATTATGATGCTGAGTCAATGGAGATAGGCTTCAACTCGCGCTATCTGCTTGACATTGCAAATCAGATTGAAGGCGATATTGCTGAATTAGTTTTTGCAGATCCAGCGGCACCTACGATATTGCGCGATAAAGCCGATGCTTCGGCGCTTTACGTTCTTATGCCAATGCGCGTCTAGTTTTAGGGTTCCTTTGTTCGCGCATCCTCTCATGCATACGGCCCCGGCCAATGACGTAAGCTTTCCTCAAGGCTGCGCTATAGAAAGACTGACCCTCACAGATTTTCGAAATCATGCCAGCTTTCGATTAGAAACCAACGCACCAGAGGTTGTTTTGGTTGGTCCCAATGGTGCTGGAAAGACCAATGTCTTAGAGGCAATTTCTCTTCTTACCCCCGGTCGAGGAATGCGTGGAGCGCGTTCAAGCGAAATTTCACGCTCAGGAAGTGCGGGAGGCTGGGCAGCAGCTGCTTCAGTAAAGGGACCGTTAGGAGATTCGCATATCGGAGTGGGTGTTGACGCAAATCAGACTAACAACGCCCGTAAAGTCCATGTAGATGGTGATTTGCACAGGGGACAAGCATCTCTGGCTGAGAGATTTTCTGCTCTTTGGTTGACCCCTCAAATGGATGCCCTTTTTGTAGGGCCTTCGGAAGAGCGAAGACGCTATTTGGATAGGATTGCTGCTACCTCCGACCCTGCTCATATAGGGCGCGTCGCAAATTATCGGAATGCTATGCGTCAACGACTGTCACTTCTAAAAACGGGTAGCGCTGACGTTGTCTGGATAGATGCCTTAGAGGCTGAAATGGCCAGTCGAGCTGTAGCTGTGGCAGCGGCTCGCATTGAAACAGCAGCCCGTCTAGATGCCGCGGCAGCGAGGGGTGTTACAGAGTTTCCGCGCGCTCGGATCACTGTCAAAGGAATAACAGAGGATTGGCTCAATCAAATTCCCGCTTTGGAGGCAGAAGATCGACTCCGCGTGTTATTAAAGGAGGAGCGGCGTCGAGATTCGGAGACAGGAGTTACCTCCTCTGGGCCTCATCGAAGCGATATGGTTGTCATGGATCGAGCTCGTGAACTATCTGCGGCCAGTGGTTCCACAGGTGAACAGAAAGCCCTTCTTGTTTCGCTGACCTTTGCATCCGCACGCATGATAAAAGACGCTACTGGTTGTTCCCCAGCATTACTTTTGGATGAGGTTGCAGCACATTTTGATCCTAATAGAAGGCGCGTTCTTTTTGATGAAGCATTAGAGCTTGGTGGACAGGTTTGGATTACGGGCGCTGATAAATCACAACTTCGAGAACTTGCAGACCGAGCTGATTGGCATTGTATAAGTCAGGGCTCTGACAAAAATTAATATGTTGATGTTAGGAATCTAATCCATGTCAGAAGATCAGAAACCGGAATATGGAGCTGATAGCATTCAGGTGCTTCGCGGACTGGAGGCAGTGCGCAAGCGGCCTGGAATGTATATCGGTGACACTGATGATGGGTCAGGTCTGCACCACATGGTCTATGAAGTAGTTGATAATGCGATCGATGAAGCTTTGGCCGGATATTGTGACAAAGTTGATGTCATTCTGAATGGCGATGGCTCAGTAACCGTTCGCGATAATGGCCGAGGTGTCCCCGTCGACATTCATCCGGAGGAGGGTGTCTCAGCTGCAGAAGTGATAATGACACAGCTCCACGCTGGAGGAAAATTCAATCAGAATTCTTATAAAGTTTCTGGTGGATTGCATGGCGTCGGTGTTTCGGTAGTCAACGGTCTGTCAGAATGGTTGATGCTGAAGGTATGGCGTTCTGGGAAGGAACACGCCATGCGTTTTCGGGATGGCGAATCTGAGGCTCCGCTGGCTATTGTTGGTGACGCTGAGGGTAAAAGTGGAACTGAGGTTACATTTAAGCCTTCAGTAAATATTTTCACTATGGTGGAATTTGACTTTCCGACTTTGGAACGGCGATTGCGGGAGTTGGCATTCCTTAACTCGGGCGTCCGGCTGGTTCTGACTGATGCTAGGCAAGCCGAAGATAAGTCTGTTGATTTATACTATGAGGGTGGCCTAGCTGCTTATACAGCTTTCCTCGACCGAAATAGAAAACCTCTGATTGAGAAGCCAATCGTTATTCAAAGAGAACGGGATGGGATTACGGTCGAGGCGGCTTTGCAGTGGAACGATCAGTTCCATGAAACGATGCTGTGTTTCACAAATAATATTCCCCAACGAGATGGTGGCACTCACTTGGCTGGGTTTCGTGGAGCCCTGACACGACAAGTAAATGGTTTTGCAGAGTCTTCTGGCCTTTTGAAAAAGGCAAAAATTTCACTTTCTGGCGAAGATGCTCGAGAAGGTATTACGTGTGTTTTGTCTGTTAAAGTCCCAGATCCAAAGTTCTCCAGCCAAACAAAAGATAAACTGGTTTCATCTGAAGTTCGGCCCGTTGTTGAAAGCGCAATCAATGATGCGTTAGGTCAATGGCTTGAAGAGCATCCTAAGGAAGCGCGTGTCATAGTCGAGAAGACTTTACAAGCGGCTCAGGCTCGTGAGGCTGCTCGTAAAGCGCGAGAGATTACGCGAAAGCAAGGACCTACTATTGCTTCTCTGCCGGGTAAGCTTGCAGACTGCCAAACTCGCGATCCGGAGCGAGCAGAAATTTTTATTGTTGAGGGTGATAGCGCCGGCGGTTCCGCTAAACAGGCGCGAGACCGTGGTTTCCAGGCAATTTTGCCAATCCGGGGTAAGATACTCAATGTTGAGCGTGTAAGACCGGAGCGGATGCTGAGTAGTCAGGAAATCGGAACTCTGATTACGGCAATTGGAGCGGGCATAGGCGCTGATAATTTCGATGCAGAAAAAGCTCGATACCATAAGATTGTAATAATGACAGACGCAGATGTTGATGGAAGTCATATCCGTGCACTATTGCTGACTTTCTTCTATCGCCAAATGCCGGAATTGATTGAACGCGGCTGGTTGTATATTGCTCAACCTCCTTTGTTTCAGGTTAAGCGAGGTCAGCGTTCGGTTTACCTGAAAGATGAGCGGGCTCTTGAGGACCATTTGATAGAACTTGGTGTTGAGGGCGCTGTTTTGAATTTAGCCAATGGGGAGCAACGCGCTGGATCAGATCTTGCTGAGCTTACTCAATACGCTCGTGACATAAGAGCGGTTGTTCAGCGTCTGGCAGATAAAGTTGGCGATGCTAGGGTTGCTGAGCAAGCAGCTGTAATTGGCGCCTTAGACCCTGAAGTCATTTCAACGGAAGAGAGGGCGCGAGAGGCAGCTGAAGCGATTGCAGCGCGCTTAGTTCGATTTGAAGCAACTGCAGAGGAATGGCAAGGAGAGGGTTTCACCGACGAATCTGGTCAAGTTGGGATGAGAATTGTTCGCCTCTCAAATGGTTATCGTGCGGTATACGAAATTGCTCCAAGATTGCTGCGTTCTCAGGAAGCTACTCATCTAAACGGTGCAGCTGAAAGACTTCAAAGGTTGTTTGCTAGTCCTGCTGTATTGATCGCCAAAGAGAGAGAAAGCCAGGTTTACGGACCGTCCAGCCTTGCCAAAGCAATCCAGGAGGAGGGCCGGCGGGGGCTCTCTACCCAGCGTTATAAAGGATTGGGTGAAATGAATCCTGAGCAGTTATGGGAAACAACCTTGGACCCAGAGGCACGGACACTTCTCCAAGTGAAGATTGCTCATGCGGAGGAAGCTGGTGAAGTTTTCTCAACGTTAATGGGTGATGAGGTAGAGCCACGCCGCAACTTTATCCAAGATAATGCACTAAAAGTAGCGAACTTGGATGTTTAAGGTTTTACTCACTGATTGCTTGTTTTTTGATTTTTAGGCTTTGGATTAAGCCATTTTAAGGAAGAGCTCTTAACAGACGATCAATTTCATTTTCGTTGTTATAGTAGTGCACGGACGCACGAAGGATTGAAGGCAAGCGACGCCGTGTTGCATCAATCAAGGTGCTTGATGGAATAGATACACTGACATTTATTCCCATAGCTCTTAGATTTTTCTGGAGTTCGAAGGGATCTTCCCCGTCTACTATAAAAGTAACGATACCGCATTGCTGACTACCGATATCCGTTAGTTTAATATTTGAGCGCTCTGAAAGTCGTTGGCGCAATCTAAGAGCGAGCTTTTGTATACGCTCCCATATATTTTCTATGCCAATTTCTAGCGCATAATCGACAGCAGCGCCTAAGCCCAGCCTTGCTGCATAATTATTTTCCCAATTTTCGAAGCGCCTTGCATCTGGTCGTAGTGTATATTCGTTTAGAGAAGTCCACTCCGCAGCAAAATGGTCGATAATAACCGGCTCAAGACTTTGAATAATATCTTTCCTTACGTACAAAAAGCCAATGCCGCGTGGTCCTCTCAAATATTTCCGTCCGGTTGCGGAGAGCAAATCGCAGCCGATTTCTTCGACATCAATTGGCATCTGCCCTATGGATTGGCAGGCATCCAGCAGGTAAAGGGCTCCGTGCGCTCTTGCGATCTGACCAACTGCTGCGGCTGGATTCACCAATCCCCCATTAGTTGGTACGTGACTGATTGCTATAAGTTTTACAGAATTGTCCATCATTGATGCTAGGGCGGCGATATCTAACTCGCCGGATGCCTGGGAAGGGACTACTTCGACCACCACTCCCTTATTTTTTGCAGCTTGCAGAAAAGCAACGTAATTGGCGCCATATTCGGCTTCCGATGTAATGATGCGGTCACCAGGCTGAAATGGAATAGAGTAAAAAGCCATATCCCAAGCGACAGTGGCATTTTCAACAATAGCAATTTCTTTGCGTGATCTAGCAGCAATCAATTTGACGATAGAATCATAAACAGCTTCGATCCGATCGATTTCACGATCGGCTGCCTCATACCCGCCTATTGCTGCTTCAAGTTCTAGGTGTTTGAGCTGGGCATCAATGACTTCTCTTGGAGGTAGAGCCGACCCAGCATTATTAAAATGACAGACAAATTCTGTGCCTGGCGTATCTTTCCGGATTTTGGTTAGGTTGATGTTCACTTCAGACCCAAAATAATCTCATCCGTGTGCTGCCCTACATCAGGACTCAGGCCACGTGGGTCATTATCTTCTAATCTGGCAATGCCAGGTGGTTGTGGGACGGGAATGGGGCCCAAACCTGGCTGATCAGGCCACGAGAATGTGCCAGCCGTTTTTACGTGTTCATTTGCCAACACATCGCCATATTCGTGAACGGGTGCGCACATGAGTCCAAGCTCAGCAAAAAAATTAATCCAATGCTCTGCTGATTTAGTTTTGAGGGTTGGGGCAAGGAGGGCGTTGATCTCTGTTGCTCGCCAAATCCTGTCACTATGGGTGGAAAATTCTGGACGTGATTTGAGTTCGGATAAGCCAAGTGCATCACATACTTTTTCAAAATGGTCAGGCCGGTTCGCAGACAGATTAATGAAGCCTGTTGTTGTCTCAAAAGTACCCACAGGCACCCCATTGGCTGGAGGTTGGCCACCCTGTGCGTGGTGGCGAACAAATTGCCCAGCCTGCACAGCCATTGCACTTTCCATCAGTGAAATATCAAGCTTACGTCCACCCATACCTTTGTCACGGGCAATAAGCGCTGTTGCCACTGCCTGGTAAGCGTATAAGCCAGTAATATAATCGATGATCGCCATACCTACCCGCATTGGCGATCCATCTTTATCCCGTGTTATTGACTGAAGACCCGTAAAAGCCTGCAAAATTGCGTCTGTGGCGGGACGTTTGGAGAGTGGACCTACAGGTCCAAAACCTGATATTGAGAGATAAATTACATTTGGATTAACGCTTTTAACGCTTTCGTAGTCGAGGCCTAGACGTTCAATGACGCCTGGCCGAAAGCTTTGTGTTACAATATCAGCTTCAGAGGCTAATTTCAGAGCCGCCGCTTTTCCTTCTTGTGATTTGAGGTCTAGGACAACAGATCGCTTGCCTCGATTAGTTGATAATGACTGTGCTGACTGATCGCCATGAATGCGCCCCCCCATGTTTCGCACCCAATCCCCACTATCGGGTTCTATTTTAACGACGTCTGCACCGTATTGGGCCAATAGCATTGCAGCGTAGGGGCCAGCTATCCCCTGAGCAATATCACAGACCTTGATGCCGTTTAGGGGGAGATAGTCAGACATCGTTACCTCTTATTTTTCACTTGATAGATTTTATAGAGAGTTAAAAATGCACGCGGGTTCAGAAAACTAATCCCTCTTCCATGCTAAGGTTTTATTTTTAGGAAGTGGATGCGATCCGCCACCCGACTTCTGCCAATTGTCTTGCTTTTGCTCCCCTTTTCAAAGCATCAGGGCTTGATGCATTTCCATCTAGGCCACGTTTGTAGACGCCCTGGGCAATTGCACCCAAGCGGAATAGTGATAATGCGAGGTAAAAGCTCCAATTAGAGGGCGGAGAAATTCCTCGGGCTTTGCAATATGTTTCTACATATTCATCTTCAGTAAGAATACCGTGTTCTTCTAGTTCGATCTGGGTAATGTCACCTCGTTCTGGATCAGCAACGTGATAGTTCAAGCAGTTATATGCTAGATCCGATAATGGATCGCCTAATGTTCCAAGTTCCCAGTCTATTACAGCAAGTATTTCAGGGCGTTCTGGGTGGAAAATTGTATTTTCCATCCTGTAGTCGCCATGAACTATCGTAGTTTGTTCTGATTCTGGCATGTTTTCGCTAAGCCAGCGAATTAACTTATCCATCTCGGGAACATCATCAGTTTTACTGGCCTCATATTGTGTCGACCATCGTTTTACCTGACGGCTGCAGTATCCTCCCTCACGGCCGTAGGTAGTCAGTTCCTTTTCTCGCCAATTAACTTCGTGTAGCGCAGCCAGCACACGACCCATTTCAGCGTAATGGGCACGCCGATCCGCTGGACTCATTCCCGGTAGTGAAAAATCGCGGATAACCCGCCCTTCAACGTGCTCCATAACGTAAAAATCACGACCTATGATGGCTTCGTCTTCGCATAAAACATATGCCTTCGCCACAGGTACATCCGTTTCTGCTAGGGCGGAAATTACTCTAAATTCACGATCAACGGCATGGGCGGACGGAAGGAGTTTTCCCGGGGGTTTTTTGCGCATGACATAGCGTTTCCCAAGTCCATCGGTCAGCATGAATGTTGGGTTGGACATTCCACCCCGAAACTGCCCCACTTTTAGTGGCCGGGCAAACCCCTCTATACGGGCTTCAAGATAATCCTCTAGCTTTCCAACAGGAAATGCATGCTGCGCTAATACAGGATCAGTGTCTGCCGTCGATGTGATGGGAGCATTAGCCATTAATGATACCTTGTTATCTTAATTGTCATTTTCCTAACCCTCGCAAACAATGGCAAGGGTCACTGTTCGCGTGCAAGTTTGTCCAAAAGGATGGGCTCGCCATGAGGTGTCGCTTCAGCAGCATTAGCCCAGGCGATCTGACGATTAGTCTGTTCCGAAGCTGTTGTTAAACCCTTTGTAACGACGAGTTTTTCCAGAGCTGTGAGCCAATGCAAATAGTAATCATCACCATTCTGGTTTGATCCTGCACCCAGTAATTCTTGAGAAAGTGCCTCCGAGAATTCGGACCATTCGAAATTGCCGCGTTTGTGTAACTCAACAGCAAGCGCAAAAGCTTGCGCCTCCCAAGGAGCTGCAAATTTAGGGCTTTCAGGAAGATCATTAAGCTTGTTCAAGATAATCATCCCAAAGATCAACATAGGTGCAGGAGTTAGGTTCAGCGTCTTCACCCCATAACTCTTCTCCTTCGAAACGAACTGCATAAAGCCACTGAGGTTTTTCACTCAGACCCGCTGAATTAGTATCAGGAAATACAAAGACGCCGTGTATTCGATCAATTTTTCCTCGGCGACCTCTTACATATCGAGGTAATCGAGTGTGGTTAGCTGGGTGAATATTTTTGGTAATCACAAAATCTCCTATGCTAAATTTTGCGTTCCCAACCTCTTGTCTTCGTGCTGAACCGCCTTTTTCTAGGGCAGGTGCTACATCTTCTGCTTTCAATATTCGGGATAATGTTTTCGGGGTATTTTGAGCTTTCTTAGACTTAAGTTCGCTCTGCGAGATTAGCTTTCGGTCAAGAAGTAGCGACTCTAATCCATGAAGCCAATGCTCATAATATGTCGTCTCCAGATATTTGCCTGGGCGCATAGTTTCTCGTGCAAAGCGGGCTTGGTCTATGTTCCATTGACCTGTGAACCCCATGGCAAGGGTAACGGCAAAGCATCTTCTTTCCCACTCTTGGCTAAATAAAGGTTCGTTTGGGTCTGGATTTATTGGACCGTGGCCGTGGCTCCCCCCAAGATCGTGTGCTCCATTCATGCGTTCGATCCCACAAGCCCTGTGCCTATCATCGAGTCTCGCGTTACTATTTCGGCCAAACGATCCTCGCTCCAATTATTGGTGTTTGAAGGCTGCATGGGTAGTACCAAATATCGGGTCTCGGCTGTTGAGTCCCAAACGCGAACCTCAACATCCTCTGAAAGTTCAACGCCAAATTCCTTCAATACTGCGCGAGGCTGCGATACAGCTCTTGCCCGATACGGCGCTGCTTTATACCAGGTTGGAGGCAACCCAAGTACCGGCCATGGGTAGCAAGAGCAGAGCGTGCAGACGACTAAATTATGAACCTTTGCGGTGTTCTCTAGCACGACCATGTCTTCACCTTGCCGACCAGAATATCCCAAGCTAGCTATTGCAGCTGTTGCATCGCTGAGCAGCCATGATTTGTATTCTGGATCAGTCCAGGCCTTGGCGATTACTCGGGCACCATTTCTTGGTCCCACCTTGGTCTCGTAGGTTTCAATAAGTTGATCTAGGGCTGCGTGATCCACATAGCCTTTTTCTATTAAAAGAGATTCCAGCGCGCGGACGCGAAGTTCTGTCTCGCTTAGTTTTGATCCATTATCGTGCCCATCATGCGGCATGGTTAGGCTCCTAGCTTAAGAACATCATTAATATCATAAAATGATTGAAGGGTTTTCACGATGATTGATTTTAGGGGACGTATAGCCCTGGTAACAGGAGGGAGTAGGGGAATTGGCAGGGCGACTGCGATAGCTCTAGGCAGAGCTGGAGCCAATGTAGCAATTAATTTTTTGACACAGGAAGATGCAGCCAATGAGGTAGCTTTGGAAATCAAGAACATCGGCTGTAATGCCAGTATTTTTCAAGGAGATGTTTCACAATCTCTAGAAGTAGACAGAATGGTTGCTGAGATTTCAGGTAAGCTTGGGCCGATCGATATCCTTGTTAATAATGCTGGCCAGGCGCGAAGACTTTCCATTGATGAGGTGACCGAAGACGATTGGGAGCAGACAATGTCCATCAATCTGAAGTCTGTCTTCTTGGTAACCAGGGCGGTACTACCTCATATGCGTGCTCAAAAATGGGGGCGAATTGTTAACGTATCCTCCGGAGCATCTATGACTGGAGGATCAGTAGGCATCCATTATTCAGCCTCTAAAGGTGGCGTTGATGCGCTCAGTAGAGCCTATGCGTCCCGACTGGTTAAAGAAGGAGTTACGGTTAATATTGTATCACCTTCCCTGATAGATACGGACATGATCCCAGATAAGTTAGTAGCTCAAAATATTCCTATGGGTCGCCTTGGTTTGCCGCAAGAGTGTGCAGACGCCATCGTGCAAGCAGCATCCAATGGTTTTATGACAGGACAAACAATTTTCCTAAATGGTGGTCGTTACTTTGGGTAAGACTGAAATGAGGCCATTCCAACAATTGGCAGGTCGTGGCATGCTTTCTAAATAAATTAAGGAGGAACTTTGATGCCTGATAACGCCATGTTTCCCGAGCCCACACCACTCGAAGCTCACCCCGACTATGAACCAGTTTCTGCTGCTGAGTTGGTAGAGCTCAATGACCGGCTAAATGTTTGTTTAAAGTTGCGTACTCTGGCTATTGGAATGAAGCAATTTCGTTCTTTAGAGGAAATGAACCAGGTAAAAGGTTTAAGACGGCCCACGGAGGGGCGTCGCCACACCATGTGCCAGCTAGTTACTCAGAGCCGCATGGCGGGGTTTACTCTTGGAGTAACTGCGGAGAACGTCCGCCCTAATGGTAATTGTGGGGGGGTTCACGGTATCGACCTTCCTGATGAAGGGACACTAGATGGTTCTCATATGACTGGAGTCTGGTTTGAGAATCAGAAGGCGGCAGCAGCGCATCAGGAGCATATGCCGCGACAGGTATATGGCACCTATGTAGCGACGGTAGTCTCTCCAATCCGGTCAGGGCGGTTAGATCCTCCTGATATAGTGATGTTCTATGGTACCCCAGCCCAGATTATCATTTTCGTTAATGGCCTGCAGAATAAGAGATATCGCCGTTATGACATGTCCATCACTGGCGAAAGTGCGTGTGCTGATAGCTGGGGCAAGGCTTTACTAACAAAGGATACCTCTATTTCTATCCCTTGCTTTGCAGAACGCCGTTATGGCGGAGTGGCTGATGATGAGTTGCTAATTGCAATGCCACCACACGAGTTTAAGAGAGGCGTCGAAGGAATGGAGACCTTATCTAAAGTTGGTCTCCGTTACCCTATTCCACCTTATGGACCTCATGCAGATCCATCGGAGGGAATGGGAAAATCCTATGGCTAATACTTCTCGGCCGACCACTCGTCGTTTGCAGCAAATGGTGCGTGCTTACCGTGAAGCGGGCGCCCTGATGGCTGCAGTGGAGCTCGACCTTTTTACTCATATAGCCAACGGGTCAGATGATGAGTCATCTCTAACCAAAGCTATGGGTCTCCAGCCGCTTCATGGCGAAAGAATAATCATAGCGATGCTAGGGCTTGGTCTTTTGGAACGATCGGCTGATAAGCTTAAACTTGCTGAAGATGTCGAGAGATATTTAGTGAAAGGCAAAGCAAGCTATGCCGGCGAGTGGATGCTTTTTACCAAACCTGATTGGGAAGATTGGGGAAGATTATCAGAAATTTTAAAACAAAAAGCTCCTCCGGTATTGGAAAATAAGACTGTTGCGGGGATCACTATCCAAGAGGCTAGACGCTATCACCGAGGGACATACTCGATTGGACGTGGTGCTGGTCGACTATTTCTCAATCAGGTTGACCTCACGGGCAAAAAACTCTTGATGGACATTGGAGGGGGGTCGGGCGCCTATTGTATTGAGGCTTGCAAGCGCTATCCGGATCTCAAGGCTATTGTCTTAGAAATGCCTGCTGTGGCTCCAGTTACTCAAGAATTTATAGATGAGAGTGGCCTTACTGATCGAATTGAGGCTCGAGTTTGTGATTTCAATCATGATTCTTTTCCTGAGGGGGCAGATATAGCCATTATGGCCTCTAACTTGCCTATGTATGGTCGAGAAGCGATTGGTGCTGTTGTGCACAAGGCTTATAAAACGATGGCTTCGGGAGGCACATTTCACCTGATTGGCGAAGCTCTAGACGCAAGTCGATCTGGCCCTCCAGACCCCGCCCTTTGGGGGCTGGCCCAGGCTATTAACAACACTACCGGAATTGCTCACTCAGTCTCTGAAGTTGAGGGCTACCTTTCATTAGCTGGCTTCACCGACGTAGAGACAACTCAATTTGTAGAAGGGATTTTGCAGAGAACTAGTGGACAAAAATAGTCACTTTTGGTGTCGTTCCAGTTAGATGTCCCGTTTTGGTAAGGCCCGTCTGTAGTCTCTGCGACGTTCCCCTAGAGCCTTAAGGCTTGCAGCGTTGCTTTCATTTACTCGGTTATAAATAGCTCGCCAGTTAGGGTCTCCAGGCCACTCGAATGGAGCGCGTTTTATAGTTCCATGCTCAGGGGCTTGCTCTAACAATTGAACAGCTAATTTGGATATTTCTAGCTGCATTTTGCGATCATAGGGAGCTCCCATGGGGTTTCCGAGAGGGAAGTCTACAAACAAAAAGCGGGGTACGCCGCAATGTTCCACTATATCTTTAGCAGAACCAACAACTACTGTTGGAATGCCGTTTGATTCTAAATGGTGTGCAGTCAGACTCACGGTCTGGTGACACACTGGTCATAAAGGTACTAACAGGGCGGCATCGGCATGGTCTGAGATGACGCGAGAAAGAATTTCGGGCGCATCGTGTTCAATGGTCGTCCTGTGGCTGTACACCGTCGGCACACTATGAAATTTTGTACTTATGCCCTTAATAAGGCCTTCATTTTTAAGCGTTTGTAATGCATTGATGGGGAGGTAGCTCTCCCTGTCTCTGGTATGGGTGCTTTCTTTGTCCCAAGCAAGATTCTCATTGTAAAGACTCTTTGGCGCGCTAGAGCCTTGGGTGGCCCCGGACCATACTTCCTTTGGAGGTGCATTCTCTGGTGGCGACCAGTTGCCTGGTGGTGCTGAGGTTACAATTATTGATATCTGAGTCTCTGTGAGAGAATTTTTTAGATGGGCGAACGGCTGTCCGTCATTACGAGCCCAGCGATAGTCACGTTCGTATCCGAGAGCCCGGTAGTATTGACGGGTTCGTTCTATGTATCGAACAGATGGTTGATCATTCATTCGGATATAATACTTTAAACAATTGCAATGCTCTAATGAAAATATTTTTCTCCCTAGCGTCTAAAACTTAATGTTTATATATGCTTAGATGAGTGAATCATTTCGAAGCTCAGGAATTTGTCCAATTAAATTTCCAGAATTAGATAGTATTCTGCACCTGTATCAAAAAACGCGTGCGGCAACTTTAGACCTTATATCAGGACTTGGGCCGGAAGATGTAACGCCTCAGTCTATGGAAGATGCCAGCCCGACGAAGTGGCATATCGCTCATGTAAGCTGGTTTTTTGAAGAGTTTCTGCTTCGGGCTCATGCTCCTAAATATAGGGCATTAGATGAAAGGTTTCGCTATCTCTTTAACTCTTACTATGTGCAAGCAGGTCCGCGTTACGCGCGACCAGATCGTGGCTTGATAACACGGCCGACGTTGAAAGAAGTTCTGGCTTATCGAGAGCATGTTGATAATGCGATGACCAATTTCATTAAATCGGGAGATGCGCCACTGGATATAGTCGAACTTGGTTGTCATCACGAAATGCAGCACCAAGAATTAATACTCACTGACTTATTGCATCTACTATCACAAAACCCCCTTAATCCAATTTATAGAGACCAAAAGAAAGTTGATCCAATCACAACACCAGCACCCTCATGGCTGGAGTACGAGGGCGGCATGGTTGAAATAGGACACTTGGGGACAACATTTGCTTTTGATTGTGAAGGTCCTCGGCACAGCACATTTCTCCAGCCGTATCGGCTTTCTTCACATCCCGTCACTAATGCGGATTGGTTGAGGTTTATAGATGATGGGGGGTACCAGGATCCCCGATACTGGTTGTCTGATGGCTGGGCAAAAGCCCAACAGGAATGCTGGGAAGCTCCCTTGTATTGGCAGAGAGATGAAACTTCATGGAACATATTTGGATTGTCTGGCGTTCAGCCTTTAAACGTTGATTCCCCTGTTTGTCATATAAGCTTCTATGAAGCTGATGCTTATGCTTCTTGGGCGGGTAAACGCTTACCTACTGAAATTGAATGGGAGGCTGCCTCCCCAACAAGTATCAAAGGTAATTTTATGGAAAGTGGCGTGTTGTGTCCTCGGCCGTCGCAAGATAACGGGTTAGCCCAAATGTGGGGAGATGTCTGGGAGTGGACCGCCTCTGCGTATAGACCCTATCCAGGCTTTCGTGCCCCCGAAGGGGCCATTGGCGAATATAATGGAAAATTCATGGCAAATCAGTTTGTTCTGCGAGGGGGGTCGGCTCTAACGCCAGAACTACAAATGCGTACAACCTATCGAAATTTCTTTTATCCATTCCAACGCTGGCAAATGACGGGCCTTCGCCTGGCGGAGGATATAGTGTGATGGAAACATCTTTTGCAAAGGCTCTCTTAACTGGTCTTACAAAGCGTCAAAAAAGCTTAGAGCCTAAATTTTTTTATGATGCGGAGGGTTCTCGCCTTTTTGAGGAGATAACCCAGCTAGAAGCCTATTATCCTACTAGAACGGAGTTGGGTATTCTTGAGGCTAAAGCCGGTGAGATGGCGGCATTTTTAGGATCGGGTACGGTACTTGTTGAGCCTGGGGCTGGGGCTCCAACCAAGGCACAAAAACTATTGGCGGCGATGAACAAGCCTTTGGCTTATGCTCCAGGTGATATCTCTATAGACCATTTGGAGGAGGCAACGAGACCGTTACGAACTGAGTTTCCTCAACTGACGATAACTCCATTCCAATTAGATTTTGATAATGAAATAGTACTTCCGGAAGGAGTTTCTGCTCTTGGGCCGGTGGCAATATTCTTTCCTGGTTCCACAATTGGAAATTTTTCGCCAGAGGGTGCACGGGGCCTGCTAAGCAGATTTTGGAATATTGAAAATTCTCAAACCCTGCTAATCGGAGTAGATTTAAAGAAAGATAAAGCGAAGCTGGAACGTGCTTATGATGATCCCGAGGGTATCACCGCCGCGTTTAATTTAAATCTTCTAGCTCGTGCTAATCGAGAGCTTTTAACAGATTTTGACCTTTCAAGCTTCCGTCATTTTGCCCGTTATGATGAAACTTTGGGACGAGTTGAAATGCATCTTCAAAGCATGTGCAATCAGACAGTCAACGTTCTTGGCGAAGCGATACATTTCGCGGAAGGGGAAAGTATTCATACTGAAAATTCATATAAGTTTAAAATAGCGGATTTTCAAACAATGGCAGCGGAGTCAGGTTGGTCACCCGTTCATGTCTGGACAGACCCAAATAATCTTTTTGCTGAATTGGCGTTTTCAAAAATTAACCCCTGAGATGGCCACCAGTTGCCTTCTCGACAGCTTTGACAACCTTGGAAGAGAGTGACTCGATATCGGCATCAGTTAGAGTAGCGTTCTTGGGTTGGAACGTAACTGAGATAGCTACCGATTTCTGACCATTATCAATCCCTTTTCCTTGGTAAGAATCAAAAGCTTCAGCTTCAGTAATCATTTCCCGATCAGCTAGACGTGCTGCGGTCACTGCTTTTGCTGCAGGAACATCAGCATCCATAATGAAGGCAAAATCACGGTCAACTGGAAGGAGTGAATCTAATTTCAAAAATGTCTTTGTCTTGCCAAGTTGTTTACGGCGCGGCTCTGGTGGCGCGTTTATGAAGACTTCAAAAGCCACCACTGCGGTTTCAATATCATAGTGATTAATGATTTTTGGGTGTATTTCACCAAAACGAGCTAATAAATTTTTTCCTAGACATATTTCGCCTGACCGTCCGGGGTGTTGCCAAGACTGAGCGGCCTGATTAACAGGTGCTTCTGTTGGAGCACCTATCGCCGCCAATGCCGCTAGTGCATCTGCTTTCACGTCGAAGACATCCACAGACCGTGATTGATCAGACCAATGGCGAGGTATCGCGTCACCCCAACGTACACCCGCCGCAACCCAATCCTGTCCATTCTCACTCGGGTCTAGATAAATGGGGCCAACTTCAAAAAGAGCTCCAGAACGCTTGGAGCGCGCAAAATTTCTAGAAGCAGCTGCTAATAGATTAGGAATTATAGAGGGCCGCATGCAGTCTAAGTCGGCACTAATTGGATTATCTAAAACGAGGGACTCGTTGCCTCCACCAAAGAGAACTGCATCTTCTTGCTTCATAAATGAGAAGGTAAGGGCCTCAGTCATGCCTCGGCCGGCTAGAGCTCGACGCGCTCGAACACGCCGAGCCTGCAATAAATTTAGCGCTGCGGTTGGTTGATTTTCAAATTGAGACAACGGGACAGCTTTTATAGTGTCAAATCCATGGATACGAGTGACCTCTTCAACCAAGTCTGCCTCGCCATCGATGTCAGGGCGCCATGAGGGTGGTACTGTTTGTATTTTGTCGTTTGCTTCGCTTGGTTCAAAACCGAGGACATTCAGAATTCGAATTTGCTCAGTTTTGTCTATTTCGATGCCAGCTAGTTCCAAAGTACGATTTGGGCGAAGGCTAATATTGCGTTTCCATTTAGGTGTCTCGCCAGCGAAAATTACTTCGCTTGGTTCGCCGCCACATAGATCCAAGATCATAGCAGTAGCGGCTTCAATGCCAGGTAAAAGACTTTCTGGATCTACCCCTCTCTCAAAGCGATAGCGAGCGTCAGAATGAATGTTTAACTTGCGCCCAGTGGAGGCTGTTCGAAGGGGGTCAAACCAAGCGCTTTCGACAAAAACCTCTGTGGTCTCATCGGTGCAGCCAGTTTCTTCGCCGCCTATGATCCCGCCGAGTGCGTGGGGAAGCGTCTGATCCCCTATTACTGTCATTTCACTATCAAGTTCATATGTTTTGTTATCGAGAGCAGCCAGTGTTTCACCCGGGCGAGCGAGCCGCGCAGTGATGTCTCCGCTGAGTTTACTAACATCAAATACATGTAGTGGGCGGGCTGCGTCCATTGTAAAAAAGTTAGTGATATCGACTAAAGCAGAGATTGGTCTAAGTCCTATCGCCCGGAGCCTGTCTTGCAACCAACGTGGGCTCGGGCCGTTTTTAACTCCGCGAATATGCCGCCCAGCAAAGGCTGCACATGCCGCCCTAGCGTTTTCTGGAAAATCCAGATGGACCTTTATAGGACTTTTAAACGTACCCGTTACCTTCTGGTCCCAACCAGGTACTCTTTTAAGAGCGCCAAGCCCTGCTGCTGCGAGGTCCCGGGCTATGCCGCGGACACCGGCGCAGTCACCACGATTAGGTGTTAGTCCAATTTCGATAATTGGATCGTCAAGGCCTGCTACTTTTGCATAAGGCGCACCAATTGGTGTATCTGCCGGTAGTTCAATAATACCGTCATGATCGTCGGAGAGCTGAAGCTCTCGCTCAGAACACAGCATTCCATGCGATCCGACACCACGAATTTCCGCATCTTTTAGCGTAAAGTCTGTGCCTGGAATGTAAGTGCCAGATGGCGCAAAAACGCCAACCATGCCTTCTCTAGCATTTGGCGCACCACATACAACTTGAATTTCTGAGGAACCTGTGTCGACTACGCAAACTCTGAGCCGATCGGCATTTGGATGTTGGGTTGCTGAAATTACACGTGCCGTTTGAAAAGCTGATAAGGCGGGGCCCTTGTCGACTACAGAGTCCACCTCGAGACCAATCATTGTAAGTTTGTCGCAAATCTCTTGGAGACTAGCTTCCGTATCCAGGTGTTCTTTAAGCCAAGATAGTGTGAACTTCATCGGTGCAGTCCCCCTAGCGTGCCAGGTACATCTAGAGGAACGAAGCCATAGTGCTTAAGCCATCGCAGATCAGAATCGTAAAAAGTCCTAAGGTCGGGAATTCCATATTTCAACATGGCAATTCGCTCTATGCCCATGCCAAAAGCAAATCCCTGGTACTTATTTGAATCAATACCGCAATTCTCCAAAACGCGCGGATGAACCATCCCAGATCCAAGAATTTCTAGCCAATCGTCGCCGTGACCAATCCTGAGCTCGCCATTGGTGCGTGTGCAGCCAATATCAACTTCTGCAGAAGGTTCTGTGAATGGGAAATGACTGTTGCGGAAGCGAACGGGTAGATCAGAAATTTCAAAGAATGTCCGACAAAATTCTATCAAACAGCCCTTTAGGTGCCCCATATGGGATACCTCATCAATCACCAATCCTTCAACTTGATGAAACATGGGTGAGTGAGTGGCGTCGTGGTCTGATCTAAATGTTCGGCCTGGAACTATCACGCGAATAGGAGGTTTTTCGCTCATCATAGTTCGGATCTGCACCGGACTGGTGTGCGTCCGCAAGACAGGTCTAGTCCCATCCTCCCCCGCACGGAGATAAAAAGTATCCATTTCCTGACGAGCAGGGTGTTCTTCCGGGATATTCAGAGCTGTGAAGTTTTTCCAATCATCTTCTAAGTCTGGTCCTTCGGCAACCTGAAAGCCCATTTGTCCAAAGATCTGTACTATTTCATCAATGGTCTGGCTAATTGGATGAATCCTGCCCTCAACCTCTGACCTTATTGGCAGAGTTACATCAACCTGTTCTGCAGCAAGCTTGGCGTCTAGGGCGGATGCCTCAAGATCTGCTTTACGAAGCTCAATGGCTGCTTCCACAGCTTGCTTTAATGCATTTACCGCCTGGCCATAATCTTTTCTTTGCTCAGGGGGCAGCCCCCCTAAAGCCTGCATAAGCGCTCCGACGCGCCCTTTTTTGCCGATTGCAGCTAAGCGCGCCGACTCTAGCGCCTTGAGGTCCCCTGCAGACTGCACTGCAGCCAAAAGGTCCGCCTGTACAGCACCAAGATCTTCAGTCATTTTACCCGTCTCCCAGCTCGCCCTATCAGGCCAGCGCGGCGCGGGCCTTTTCAATGATGGCCTCAAAACCAGCAGCGTCGTTCATGGCGAGATCGGCAAGCATTTTACGATCTATATCTATGCCTGCTTTATGAATGCCATTCATGAATTGGCTGTAGCTCAGGCCATGGGCTCGAACACCAGCATTGATTCGTTGAATCCAAAGTGCACGGAAGTTACGCTTCTTTGTGCGCCGGTCGCGATAGGCGTATTGAAGGCCTTTCTCAACCCGCTCCAGTGACAAGCGGTAATTATTATTCGAACGGCCTCGATAGCCCTTCGCAGCTTTAGTAATCTTTTTGTGGCGGGCGCGGCTTGTAACACCACCTTTAACGCGGGACATGTCTGTTCTCCTAACGACTCAGATTGAAGCAGGCCTGTTCAGGCATAAGGCATGAACTGGCGCACAATTTTTGCATCGGCTTCGGATAGAACCCGAGTCCCACGCGCATGGCGCTTCATTTTAGTGGATTTAGAGGACAGGCAGTGGCGTTTATAAGCCACATTAAATTTAAATTTACCTGAAGCCGTCTTTTTGAAACGGCCTTTCGTACTAGACTTGGTCTTCATTTTGGGCATTTTGACACCTCGCTAAGTTGCGTGCGGCAGGTTGCCGTTTTGAACTGCCATGGCATGCCCTTCTCGCCAGACAGTTCTCTCAAGAAGGCGGGGTTATACTCAGCATGGACGACAAGAGCAAGGATTGATTTTTGGGTGCTATTTTAGATTTCGGCTAGAGCAATTGCATCGATCAATGATGTCGATAAGAAGGGACCATTCGTTGTAGCTGTTCCAATTAAAAATTTTGCTTCTGTGAGTCGCTCAATAATAACCGCCAAACCTACTATTTCGGTAGCAGCCACGCTTCCAACATGAAGTCCGTTAAAATCAAAAGGCGTCAAGTTATTTAGGATTGCTATTGCGCCGGCACCGTCAAGTTCAAGCCAGCATTGTGTTTGGGTCACATCGACCAAAATGTAGCTAGGCTTAGGGATTGGATTCTTTGCAATCAAAAGCCACTTATCCGGCCCAAGGCATATTAAACGTTTTTCATCCTGGGATGTGGTTCCTCCAACTCCTAGATCGGTAGGCATGCCTAATTCCTCACCAATCACTTCCGCTGTCGCCTGGATGCTGTACAGAGCTCCAACCTCAGCAATTGACAGTTCTATACTCTTTCCTTTGATGGGAAATTGAGACTCGATGTCCTCAAAAGGCGACCACGACTTCACCATGCATCAGTTCTTTTTGGTTTCGATGAATATGGGCGGTCTAACTTCCACCTCATGGATCTTTCCAAGGCTCCAGGCAAACAGCTTCTCTTCTTGTCGTCTAAAACCATCTTTGACGAGTGCTAAAGCAAAGCCAGAAGATAGTGTTTCGCTCCAATAACTCGATGTTACATGGCCAATCATTGGTTCTGGAGATCTAGGCCTAGGGTGTTCAATTATCTGTGCGCCTTCGTCTAAGACTACTGAAGGGTCTGTTGGCACCAGCCCAACGAGTTGCTTTCTGTTGGATTCTAACATTGATGGCCGCTTCAAAGCTCGTTTGCCGATAAAATCACCTTTTGTTTTAGATAAAATCCAATCCATTCCAAGATCAACTGGTGTCACTGTACCATCTGTTTCATGGCCGACTACGATAAAGCCCATCTCCGCCCGAAGAACATGCATTGCCTCTGTGCCATAAGGTGCAGCCCCTGCTTCCTTAATCGCATCCCATAGTTTGCTGCCATTTTGCCAATGCACATAAATTTCAAAACCCAGCTCACCGGAGAAGCTCACTCGAAAAATCCGTGCTGGTTGATCAAAAAGAACAGTTTCCTGCCAGCCAAGATTTGGTAGGGAAGATGAGGAAAGATCCACTTTGGGAATTAAATTTTTAATTACGCTACGCGCGTTGGGCCCTGCAACAGCAATACCAGCCCATTGTTCCGTTAAGGAAGTCAGTCGTACTCTTAGGTCTGGCCATTCGGTCTGACGCCAATCCTCCATCCAAGCTAACACTGCTGCTGCGCCACCAGACGTTGTTGTTACAAGAAACCGATCTTCGTCAATTCTGGCCACAACACCGTCGTCAAAAACCATGCCATCATCTTTTAGCATTATGCCGTAACGGCACTTGCCGGGTTTGATCGTATCGATACGATTAGTATATAGGCGGTTTAAAAATTCAGCGGCGTCTGGACCTGCAACGTCAATCTTTCCTAACGTAGATACGTCTAGCATTCCTACATCAGTTCTTACGCTCCTGCATTCCCGTGCAACAGCTTCAGCCATGGTCTCGCCAGGTTTTGGATAGTAACGTGGACGTTTCCAGTCACCTACATCTTCGAAGACTGCCCCTAAAGCTAGATGCCTTGCGTGGATCGATGTATGTCTTTCCGGTTGAAAAAGTCGCCCCACCCTTCGACCGGCGAATGCTCCAAATGGCACGGGTGTAAGGGGTGGCCGCACGCCAGAAAGGCCAATCTCCTGGATGTTTTGCTGTGTAGCTGTTGCAAGAGCTGCAGCGGTGGCGAGTTGCGCGGTTCGGCCCTGATCTGTTCCCATTCCTGAAGTAGTGTAGCGCTTTGTATGTTCGATTGATCTAAAACCTTCTCGAGCAGCTAGTTCGATGTCAGCTACGGTAACGTCATGTTGAAAATCTACGAATGCTCTTTGTTTATCGGTCTGTAAAATCGGAGCGATTGGTAAACCTTGCCCAATGGGGCCATTGTTCCCTGTAACGTCACCAAATGAAAAATTATTATCCTCTAGCGTAGCTCCATCTTTAAGAGCGTCCCTTGCAGTGAAACGAGCGTTTGCAGCTCCTATTAACTTGACGGTACCTTTTTCGCTGGTGGTAGCAATAAATGCGCCAACTTCGGGTGACCAAGTCTGTTGTCCACCAGCCATTAGATAAAGATGCAGCATGGGGGACCAGCCTCCAGAGGTCACAACAAGATCAGCTGAAATTCGTCGACTTTTTTTTCGCTCGGGTAAGCCATCCGTACCCAGTTTAGAGATCTCCACCATTTTTAGGCGACCAGAACCAAAAGTTCCTGTAATGGTTTCATCAATCTGGACTTCTGCTACAACTTCTGCGCCAGCTGTTTTTAAAGCAGTGCGAACATTATTCAGGTCTTCGTGATTCCCATAGAGAACGGCTTTTTTACCAGGAAGAATTGCGAAGCGGTTAATGGCAGTTTCGACGGCTCCTGATAGCATAACTCCAGGAAGGTCGTTTCCAGGAAAGACCATGGGACGCTCTAAAGCACCTGTTGCAATGACAATTTTCTTGGCACGAACATGCCAAATTCTTCCACCATCAACCTTCGTTGCAGATTTCTCAAAGACCGTAAGGAAGCCATGGTCATACAGACCAAAGCCCGTCGCACGAAGCCGAGCTATTCCCTTTTCTTCAAGTTTGCCCCACGTACTTGCAGCCCAATTTTCTGCCGTTTCACCATCGATAGTGCAACCAGGTAGAGAATGTACTCGTCCTCCTGGCAGTGAATCCCTTTCAAAGATGGCCACCTTTTTCCCTGAATTAAGAGCGCACAGGGCTGCAGCAAGTCCAGCTAAGCCAGCGCCAATTACCGCTACATCTACGTGAACATCAGTGTGTTGGTATGTGGCAGTATCCGAACTTACAGGTGCCGGGCTTTGCCCAGCCATACGCCTTATTAAGGGCTCCCATATACTGTTCCAGGTATCAAATTTAGGCCTCCTAATGTGGCCCATAAAGGTTTTGTAATAAAACCCTGCAGCTACGGCTCTAGGCACCCAATCGAGGGCACGAAAAATATCAAATTTTGAGCTAGGCCATCCCCGTGTTGACTTGGCATCTAAGCCATTCAGCAGCTCTACTTCACTGGCTATACGATTAGGTAGCGTCTTTGACCCAGTGCTCAGGGTAACAATTGCGTTGGGCTCTTCTAATCCCAAAGATATAAGGCCGCGCGGGCGGTGGCGCTTGAATGACCGGCCGACAATGTGGATGTCATTTGCTAGCATGGCCGAAGCGAGTGTATCGCCAGCAAAACCTATGTAGGTTTTGCCGTTGTATTGGAAAGAAATAGATTGGTCTCTATCAATAAGACCGCCTTTTGTAAGTCGTGAAGAGGCCATAATTAGATTTTTTGATTAGGGAAGGGGGGCTTTGGAGCACCCATTATATAGGACTGACCAACTTCATTAGTCGCTGTATTTCGACAAAGATTGAACCAGCGACCACAACCGGGATCATGACGCCAACGCTCTCTAGTCCAACCTTTTACATTATCTCTTAAAAATAAACGATTGGCCCAAGTATAATCATCTGCTGCAACATCAGGGCGCTGGATATGGGCTTCTCCTCCATAGACGAATTCGGTCTCTGGTCTTGGGCCACAATGAGGACAGGGAATAATCAACATTTGCGGATGTCTCAGACGTTATAATATTTTCGATACCAGGCTACGAACTTAGCTATGCCGTCATTTAAGTTAGTTGACGGTCTATAACCGGTCCATTCTGCTATGGCATTTGTATCTGATTCAGTGTCGATCGCTTCTCCTGGATGCATTTCGACGTATTCACGAATTGCTTTCTTTCCAATTGCGGCCTCAAAAGCCTGCACGTAGCTCTCAAGGTTAATTGGATTGCTAGATCCTAAATTAAATAAACGGAAAGGCGCATGTCCACTAGACGCAGGTGTCGGTTTTTGGGCCCAGTAAGGATCAATAGAAGCAGGACGTTCGTATGCTGCCAACAACCCGGATACAATATCATCTATATAAGTGAAATCCCGGGTCATTTTACCGTGGTTGTGTAGTTTGATCGGCTCACCAGCTATTATTTGATGGGCAAACCGAAAAAAACTCATGTCTGGACGTCCCCACGGTCCGTATACTGTGAAAAAGCGGAGACCGGTTGTCGGTAGCCCATTTATATGTGCAAGAGCGTGGGCCATAACTTCATTTGCTTTTTTTGTCGCCGCGTACAGACTTAGCGGGTGATCGGCACTACCGGTCTCACTAAATGGCCGAACTGGGTTGCCGCCGTACACTGAACTACTTGAAGCAAAGATAAAATGTTCCGCCTGCCGCTCAACGGCCAATTCGGCAACATTATAAAATCCTGATAAATTGCTAGGAATGAATTCTTCAGGATG
>VMCJ01000045.1 GCA_008081395.1 Rhodospirillales bacterium
ACGTTGATGAATGGCGTGAATTCGGTCTTGAAGATTGGTCTTGGACTGATGTGCTGCCTGTTTTCCGCTCAATTGAAAATGACATAGACGTCTCAAATGAATATCATGGCCAGGGAGGCTCTATAGAGGTTCGTAGGCATCAGCTACAAAACCTTACGCCTGGCCAAGCTGCTTTTTATTCAACATGTCTGGACTTAGGCTTTCCTGAAGCAGTTGATCACAACAATCCAGAGTCTACCGGTGTTGGGACAGGGCCTTGGAATATAGACGAAAATGGTAGGCGTATTTCCACTGCAATGGCTTATCTAGAAAGAGCAAGGAGCCGAAAAAATTTAAAAATCTTAGGTGATTATCTTGTCGATAAGCTTGTGATCAAAAATGGTAGAGCAGTCGGTGTTGAGATTCTTGGGCCTGAGGGTCGGGTGCGGATTGATGGAAGACGTATAAGTGTATGTGCTGGTGCTATTGGTACCCCAGCGATACTAATGCGCTCTGGTATTGGCGATCCGGTAGAATTAAAACGCCATGGTATTACTCCAATTGTAGATCGCCGCGGCGTTGGCTGTAACTTAATTGATCATGCGCGTGTTGGAGTTGGGTGGCGAGGGATGCCTGATTTTGTCAGAAAAGACTCCCCATATCTAGAAGCTGTCCTCAGATATACCTCGACTGCTTCTACTCATTTGAACGATATGCAAATGATGTTGTTTCAGATGTTACCTGAACCTTCATTAAGCATCAGAACTCAATTGATGAAGCCTTTATCCCGAGGGCGTCTGTATTTGAACGGGTCTGATCCGTTGACTCAGCCAGATATCCGCCTGGACTTGATTACGGATCCCGAAGATATGAGGCGAATAATAGATGGACTCCAGCTTGTCGCCCGCTTTGTTACGAATCCACGGATTGCTCAAATCGGAGCAACGGAACTTATTTTGGATGATTCGTCAGATATGGATGCGATGACATTTGCGCGCCAAGTTCAGGATATCGATTGGACTACAGATTATGTAAAGAGGTCAGTGCGTCACTACGTACATCCAGTTGGAACAGCCCGCATGGGACGTCTAGATGACCCGGATGCGGTTGTGGATCACCATGGAAGATTGATTGGCCTTCTAGGTCTTCGTGTGGCAGATGCGTCTATTATGCCCACGATCCCAAGTGCTAACACTAATCTAAGCTGCATCATGATTGGTGAACGGATTGTGCAGTGGATGCGGAGAGAAGAAAATTAGTTTGGATAATAGCTAAAAGGCTCTACCTGTTCCGGCTGAAATTTGACTACTGTTAAATGTGAAGATTGATTGGCCTTCTAGCGATAACGATCAATCCTGAAAGGTTGCAGATCAATTGTTGCATTTCGACGACTAACTAAGCTTGCAATATGTGCTCCTGTGACCGCACTGCCTGTTAATCCCAAATGCCCATGGCCAAAGGCGTAGAATACTTTTTCGTGGACTTTAGACGAAGATATAACCGGCAAACTATCTGGAGTGGCCGGCCGTTGCCCCATCCACCGTTTTGCATCTGATACATCAACATCACGGAAAACGGTCTTTGCATGCTCTAGCAATTTAATAGCACGCCCCCAATTAGGTGGAGCTTCCAGGCCAGCAAACTCAACTGTGCCGGCGAGGCGAAGTCCTTCCTCCATTGTCGTAGTCATGAACTTCCGTTCATTGAAACTGACGGGACGACGAGTGGTAAAGCCTGGTGAAGGAAGCATCATGTGATAGCCACGTTCACTCTCCAGCGGGAATGGCTCACCAAGTTGTTTTGATAATTGGCTAGACCAGGCGCCTGCGGCGATAACCAGACGATCAAGTTTGAACTCCCCGGCGCTTGTTCTGATCTTTGTTGGGCCCTCTGGACCAATTTCAAAACCAAGCACTTTGCAGTTAACAAACTCGCAACCCATGCGACTTGCCTGTTTTGCATAGGCCTCAGTTAACGCACCAGGATTGACTGTATGCCCACTGTTAGGAGCCCAAGTTGCATGCTTGAAAATGGGAGCAAGACCAGGTTCAAGCTGGGAGATTTCGTCAGGGTTTAGTTCGTGAATCTCATGACCGTGCGATTGCATTCTAGCACGGGCTGCTGCATCGGCCTTGAAAGCGGCATCTGTCTCGTAAAGTGACAACCAACCCTGGCGTTTTATCAGGTGTTTAACATTGGCTAATTCAGCTAGTTCTTCATGCCCTTCAATAACATTTCTGTGGAGGGCTGCTAGGGCTTCACTCTGCGAAGCAACCCGCGTAGCAGCACCGTCTCGAATAAACTGCATAAACCATGGCATTGCTTTTGGTAGATAGCTCCAACGAATGGCCAGTGGGCCAAGGGGATCAAGCAGCCATTTTGGTATTTGTTTGATGATCCCAGAGCCTGACATAGGGTTGATCGACTGAGGAGAAATGGCTCCTGCATTGCCATAAGAGGTTTGCGTTCCTGCTGGGTGCTCATCTATCAGACTGACCCGCCAGCCATCTTTGAGGAGGTGCAATGCACAAGAAACGCCTACTATGCCAGCACCAATAATTGTCACGTGGCCTTCGGTCATAAACCTCTCCAATTAATCTTAGCCATGATGGTATGGCCCTCCTTGGAGTATATCTTGGGTCCGATAGAGTTGTTCGGCCAGCATGGCACGCACTAGCATATGAGGCCACGTCGCTTTGCCAAAAGCAAGAAGTAGGTCAGCAGAGTTACGGGCATCCTCAGATAACCCATATGCTCCACCAATGATGCATGTTATGTCCCGTCCCTGATCTCGCCAATGGCCAAACCGACGGGCAAGCTCAATACTTGTGAGATCTTGGCCTCTTTCATCCAGGATTATCCGAACTGAACCGGCTGGAATTTTTTTATTTATTTGATTCCATTCTTCCTGCGCACTTTTATTTTTGCGCGCATCAAAGGTAATGAGCTTTGGCTTTGGGCGTATCCGATTTAAATAACGCTCTACTAATTCGGCTTCCGCTTCGCCGCGTGCTTTTCCTATGGCGATAATTGTAATACGCGACTTACTCTTCCTCTACGGAGACCTGATCATCGCCGCTATCAAATAGCGCCATGGAAGGAGGGGCTGAGGGGGTTTCAAGTCCCCACATGCTTTCCAATCTGTAATAAGCCCTTACCTCTGGGCGAAACAGATGCACTACCACATCCCCAGCATCGACTAAGACCCAGTCACCTTCAGGCAATCCCTCAATTGATGGTCCCTCTGACATTTGAGGTTTAAGGAGTTCTCGCAAATGTTCTGCGATGGCAGCTACCTGTCGCTGAGAACGCCCAGATGCGATTACCATGAAATCGCACATAGACGACTTCCCGGCCATATCAATCGTTATTATTTCCTCAGCCTTATCGTCATCGAGTTTAGCGATTATTTGCTCAAGCAAGCGTCCATTAGGTGCTTGCTTTTCAGGTTTGGCATTGATTTTTGCTTCTATGGAATTACTCAATATCCTTTGGTTCCTCCAAAAGGTGTTTGTCGGCCTGCTCGGATCTCCGTTGCCGATGTATGGTTCAAGCGCGACGCTATATAAATCCATGCAGGTGCTTTTCTATCTGCAAGACTACGGGCTTGTTGGTCTCGCACTCTAGCGCTTCTAAAGCGAATTGCAGCTTTGCTATGCATTGAATTCCAAGAATAGGCGGGCCGGGCAATCACGGCAACGGGGATTGTTTTAAATATCGTATCCCATCGCTTCCATAGAGGGAGTTGCAGCATGTTATCTGCCCCCATTAGCCACACAAATTGCACGCGCGGGAAACGACGCTTGAGCTTTCTGAGGGTGACTGCTGTGTAATTGCTACCAAAAGCACGTTCTAGATCAGTTACATGTATTGCGGGATGTTGGGCTGCATACTGGGCTGAAGCCATCCTTTGATCGAATGGGTTCATGCCAGTTGTTGATTTAAGGGGGTTTTGAGGTGAGACCAGCCACCAAACTGCATCTAAACCAAGTCGCTTAAGCGCGATCTTCGATAGATGCAGATGGCCTGAGTGAGCAGGGTTGAAGGAGCCGCCGAGGAGGCCAATCCGACCCCACTCACGGCCTGGTCTGACCGTCGCCGGTAATGACATATTTAAAGCTCGTTAATTGGGCGGCACCAACAGGGCCACGGGCGTGAAACTTGTCAGTCGAAATACCAATTTCTGCACCAAATCCAAATTCGCCACCATCGGCATATTGGGTTGAAGCATTAATGACAACGATGGCACTATCGATTTCTGCTTTGAATTTAGCTTGAACATTCTGGTCCTCGGTTACGATTGCATCGGTGTGCCCCGAACCATAAGAGGATATATGTTTGATGGCCTCTTCTATCCCACTCACTACTCTGACCGAAATAATTGCATCTAAGTATTCTGTAACCCAATCTTCTTCTGATGCAGGGGTTGCTGTAGGCCAAATTATTTGGGTCTCTGGACAACCTCGTATTGCACAACCCGCAGCTTCTAGATCACCCAGAATATGGGGTAGCATGGTGCTAGCAACTGACCTATCAACGAGTAGGGTCTCTGCAGCGCCACATACGCCAGTTCTTCGCATCTTGGCATTAACTGTTATGGAGCGAGCTTTCTGAAGATCAGCGGCCCTATCCACATACACATGACACAATCCCTCCAAGTGCCCAATAACTGGCATTCGTGCCTCTGCAATGACCCGCTCTACCAAGCTTCGACCGCCACGAGGAACCATAATATCCACTTGCCCCCGGCCACGGAGCATCGCTCCTACGAAGGCTCTATCTTTAGTTGGTGCAGCCTGGATTGCATCTTTTGGTAAACCCACTTTTGAAATTCCAACGCGCAGCGCGTTTACAATAGCAGTTGACGAATTCGAGCTTTCAGATCCTCCACGTAGAATCGCACAATTCCCGGATTTGAGTGCCAGGCCTCCCGCATCTGCCGTTACATTTGGACGGCTTTCGTAAACGACGCCGATTACCCCAAGTGGGACGGAAATTTTTTGAATAATTAGACCATTTGGCCTGGTCCAGTCTGCCAACACGCGTCCAACTGGATCAGGTAATTCTGCGACTGCTTCAAGGCCTTTCGCTATGCCATCGAGACGAACATCATCAAGTTCAAGTCTATCAAGCATCGAGGGGGCAAGGTTGTTTCTTGCAGCCTCTTTCATGTCTTTTGTGTTTGCATCCAAGATACGGTCTGACTGTGCCCGAATCTCGGCTGCAGCAGCGATCAGAGCTTCAGTCTTGACCTCAGGCTTGGCGCGAGAAAGATCAGGAAATGCAGCGCGTGCTCGATTGGCAATTTCATTGAGCATCAGATCGGCAGCTTCTGGTGTAAGCAAATCCGATTTGTTTTGAGCGGTGGAGCTCATTTGGATGCTTCCTTTCTTTCAAGCTGAGTTTCTGAACGTCCGGTAAGGCTTAGGTCATCGCGGTGGATGAGCGCTGCTCTTCCACGATATCCTAATTCCGCCTCTATTGCTGCGCTTTGCTTGCCAGCTATTTTTCTTGCGTCATTTGCTTCATAGGCGATTAGTCCACGGGCGATTTCCCGATCATCAGGGCCGATGATTTTTACTGTTGCTCCACGTTCAAAAGCACCGATTACCTTGACAGTCCCTGCAGGCAGAAGGCTTTTCCCTTGATGAAGTGCTTTAACAGCCCCTGCATCTATATGCACAGCGCCTTCCACTTTCAGTGCACCATTGATCCAGCGTTTCCTGGCTTGCTGCGGAGTCTCCTCTCCAATGAACCATGTGCCATCGTTCACGGTTGCAAGGGTTGCAATCGGGTTAGTGCGACGCCCGTCTGCAATAGCTAATGCACATCCAGCGTCTAATGCAATTCGCGCCGCAGCAAGTTTTGTGACCATGCCGCCAGAGGCCATATCGCTTCCAGTATTTCCAGCCATGCATTCAATGTCATTGGAAATAGCTTTGACCAGAGGTACTTTGCGTGCATTGGAATTTTGTTTTGGGTCCGCATCATAAAGTCCGTCTATATCGGACAACAGCACCAAGGTATCGGCGCTAACCATAGCAGCAACGCGGGCAGCTAATCGATCGTTATCACCAAAACGAATTTCCTCCGTAGCAACGGTGTCGTTTTCATTTATGACCGGGACGGCACCAACTCGAAAAAGCGCACTCAGTGTATTACGAGCATTAAGATATCTGCGCCGTTCTTCGGTATCGCTCAACGTTAAAAGGATCTGAGCTACAGGAACTTTGTGTTGGGCGAAGGCGCCACCGTATGCAGCGGCAAGGTCAATTTGACCAGCAGCAGCTGCAGCCTGACTTTCTTCAAGCTTAAGCGCCCCAGGAGGAAGTCCTAGTTTCCGGCGGCCAAGTGCTATTGCACCTGAGGAAACTAATGCAACATTGGTCCCTGTGGACTGAAGTTGAGCAAGGTCTTCAACTAGACTGTTCAGCCAATCACATCGAAGTTGACCACTGTCTGCGTCTACAAGTAACGAGGAGCCGACCTTAACTACAAGGCGTCGCGTTGTTTTTAGGGGATTCATATTGGTGACCACGTCCCCGCGTCTTCATGTGGCTCGTCTTTTTCGACTTCGGAGCGTCGAAGTTCGACTACATGCCGCCAGAGAGCTTCCTTGATTTGGTCAACACCAATTCCGGCCGCTCCAGATAAAACAAAAACATCCTCTGGTGCAATTTTAGCAGCTTGCGCGAGTCGCTGTCTCCGCTCATTTATAGTGTCAGCATCTAGAGCATCAGCTTTGTTGAGGGCTAAAATCTCATATTTTTCTGAGAGACCATTGCCATATGCTGCCAATTCCTCACGAACCACTCGATAAGCCTCTGCTACATCCTCTTCACCAGCGCCATCAACCAAATGCAAAAGAGCCCCAGTACGTTCTACATGACCGAGGAAACGATCCCCTATGCCTGCTCCTTCATGGGCACCTTCAATCAATCCTGGAATATCGGCTAGGACGAATGATCTGGCTTCGTCTACGCGAACAACACCCAAATTTGGATGAAGTGTGGTAAAAGGGTAATCTGCAATTTTTGGTTTAGCTGCAGATACAGATGCTAGAAATGTGGACTTACCCGCATTTGGAAGGCCAACCAATCCGGTATCAGCTATCAATTTCAGGCGAAGCCAGATCCATCTTTCTTCACCGGGCCAGCCTGGGGTGGATCTGCGGGGTGCTTGGTTTGTTGAGCTCTTGTAATTAACGTTGCCCCAGCCTCCATCTCCACCTTTAGCCAGAATAACGGATTGTCCAGGTTCGGTTAAATCGGCAAGCACAAATTCTTTATTTTCATCAAGCACTTGTGTGCCAGGAGGAGCGTCAATAACAAGTGCTTCTGCACTGGCGCCAGTACGTTGTCGTCCGGCGCCGCCCTTTCCAGACTTCGCCCTAAAATGCTGGCGATAGCGATAATCTATGAGTGTATTTAGATTTTCTACGCAGCGCAGTACTATGTCTCCGCCCCGACCTCCGTCTCCGCCGTCTGGTCCGCCGAACTCTACAAATTTCTCACGGCGGAAGGACACGGCCCCTGGGCCGCCATCACCACTTCGGATATAGATTTTAGCTTCGTCGAGGAACCGCATTGGTCGTGTCTCTCATCAGGGTTGCCTGCGCCCCACCCATCACGACCGGTGGAACGCCAATCGGCGTTCCGCTTGATGCCTATTCGGCAGCGGCCGCCTGATCAGAGGAATTGGCTGCTGGGTCTACGGAAACGTACGTCCGACCCCGAGCTTTTGTAGCGAAGCTTACATTTCCATCAATCAAAGCAAAGATCGTGTGGTCCTTGCCCATTCCCACATTGGAACCAGGGTGGAACTTAGTTCCACGCTGCCGAATTATTATGTTGCCGGGCTCGACAACTTCCCCGCCAAATTTTTTGACCCCGAGTCGGCGTCCGGCTGAATCGCGACCGTTACGTGAACTGCCGCCTGCTTTTTTATGAGCCATGGTTGATTGCTCCTTAGCTTACGGTCAAATTAGGCTGAGATGCCGGTTATACGGACGACACTCAGGTGCTGCCTGTGACCGTTCTTCCGTCTTGAATTTTGGCGACGGCGTTTCTTAAAGATGATGACTTTTCTATCACGCATTTGCTCGACTAATTCAGCTTTAACCGTTGCTCCGTCGACCAAAGGTGCACCAACTTTTGACTGCCCATCGCCGCCTACCATGAGAACCTCATTGAATACGACTTCGGAACCAGCTTCAGCGTCAAGTTTTTCAATGCGGATTACATCATTCTCTGCGACGCGATATTGTTTGCCGCCCGTGCGGATGACTGCGAACATAGCTACTATCTCTCAAATGAAACCCGCCGCAGCAGGAAAAGCATCCCGCGCAGGCAGCGTGAAGGCGGAGTTATAGCGATCCCGAGTAAAACGTCAACATTAGATGCGCGGAGAATTTGATCGTCGCTATATAAGAAATTCGTGTTGTAACTGCTAAGGCTGATGGTGATATTGGCCGAAGATTTGCCTGCATTGATGGAAAGAGTTCTAATTTCTGTCTTCAAACAGTCTCGTCTCTTGTTCTAGTGAAGATTTATGGAAGTGCTGTAGAAGGATTGTTCTGCAGTAAGTTTTAATAAAATATCAAAGCTACAACCGGGGCGTATCAGGGAAATGATTACTGGTCAGTAGCTTGACGTGGAACACACCTAAAGCGACGCTGTGCTTAAATTTTATAAGGTTTGCTTTATGACGAATGCCGTATCCCCATTATTTGAGCCCGAATCTGTCGTAGCGCACGTGGCTACCCATGAGACGCGCTTTCCAGAAGTAAAAGCGGGGGCGAGTTTCGTTGATGAAATAATTGAGATTACGCCTGAATATCAAAAGGCGATGCTTCAATTCTCTGAGATTGACGAGGCCTTATATGCAGGTGAGGTTGATCCAGGACTTCTTGCAAGGAGGCCAATTAGCGTAATCGGATCGGCCCTTTTCAATGCTCACCCAGAGCGTGGTTATGTTCACACCGTGCAAACATTTTCACGTTTGTTGCCTGTTCCCAGAGGCGAGCCAATTGCAATGACAGGAAAATTTACGAGTATTGATGATCATCCAAGAGGTTGGATTATGCATGGTCGCTTTGAGTTTAGGCGTGCCGATGGTGAGCTGTGTCTTGTTGTATCTCCTTCTGCATTGATGGCTGATCCGGAGAGGAATACGACAGCTCCAGTCTCAAAAAATGCTCCAGAGTTAACTGTAGAAGAGAGACTCCAAGCTCTTTATGAAGCGGGTTGGTATACTGTGGGTGAGAAAACATGCACCCCAGAGAGAGTTGTTGGGTACTGCGGAAAAACACGTAATTTAATTCACACAGATCCTGCATATGCGCAAAGTTTTGGGTTTAGAGCTCCTATTACTGCCGGCAATCAGATGGTTGAGTGGCACCTTGAAGCAGTACGAAGAGCCCACATTGGTGAGGTTTTTGAAGGTTCGGTTCGACTACAACGACCAGTATTTTGGGATGACGAATTATCTGTAATGCGCCGCGACGTAGGTAAAGCTATTGAATTTTCAGTGGTGAAATCTGACGGGCGGATCGCTAACTCTAGTACTTTTAAGGCAATTTCCTGATGGCTGAGAGTCGACTTTCAGAGGAACAGCAAAAAAAGATTGCGCTCGATTTATTTCTAGAAGCTTGGGATAAGTCTTGTGAGGCTGGAGTTGAGGCAGATTTGTTGTGTGAGGTAATGATCTATCTCTCAATTACGGACCTTGTGGCGGATAGGGGTGAAGAAACAGCCGCGAGTTTGTTTGAAAACTTGCCCGATCGAATTCGTGATGGCGAATTTAGTTTGGATGATGATGACGATGTTTGAGCAAATTGGCCTTCATGCTCTGCGTCTCTTAGATCCTGAGAAGGCTCATGGAATTGCGCTTAAAACCCTGAAATTGGGCATGGCAGGTTCCTACGATGCTTCTGATCATTCATGTTTGGCGACAAATGTATTTGATCGCAATTTTAAAAATCCTATCGGTATTGCAGCTGGATTTGATAAGCATTGTGAGGCTCTCCCTGAAACGCTGGCTTTAGGCCCTGGCTTCACTGAAATTGGAGGTGTTGCCCCAAAACCCCAAGCAGGTAATCCAAAACCACGCCTTTTCCGGTTAACGGAGGACCAGGCGGTTATCAATCGTTTTGGCTTTAATTCATTAGGTCATGAAGTTGTGGCTTCCCGTCTGGAGGAAGATCGAAAAGCTGGTGTGAGAGGAATAGTTGGGGTCAACTTGGCAATCAATAAGACCACAGAAGACCCGGCTGAAGATTATGCCGAGGGCATTAGAGTCTTTGGTGCCTTTGCTGATTTTCTGACGATTAATATTTCCTCTCCAAACACTGCAGGTCTTAGAGACTTGCAGGGTGAAGCGGCCTTAGCGTCTCTTTTAGATCATTCGACTAAGGCGCATGCGGCTCTTGATGTCCCCAAAAAACCAGCCCTCTTGGTTAAGGTTGCGCCAGATTTAGATGATTCAGAAATTTCCGCTATTTCCGATTTGGCAGTTTCATTTCAAGCTAATGGATTAGCAGGGCTTGTAGTATCAAATACTACCATCGCTAGGCCTCCCCATTTGAAAAGCCCTCTTTCAGCTGAGACTGGGGGCCTTTCTGGGGCGCCATTATTCGAGAGTTCAACCTCAGTCCTTAGGTCATTTGCTCGGCGTTTGGATGGACGCCTACCTATTATAGGAGTCGGAGGAGTAACTTCGGGTGAGCATGCCTATCTCAAAATCAAGGCCGGTGCATCCCTAGTGCAACTTTACTCTGCTTTGGTTTATCAAGGTCCATCTTTGATTTCACGCATTAAGCAAGAATTAGCCGATTTGCTTCAGCGAGATGGTATTGCCCATGTCTCTGATGCAGTTGGCCGCGACCTGTAAGTGCAGGGAGGGAGAGTTTTTTTTGGGTAAATCTATTTAGAGCCTACTAAGACTCACTATCATTTAAGCCTCAACAAAAGCAATGACACCGCCTACTGCTGCTTTACCAATGGCCGCAAGGCCTCCCTCAGGAATTTTTGATAATTGAACGTGGTTCGCTGAGGCCACCCGATCAACGACAGCCAAGTCTTTTACTGTGACAACTGCTGCTGAAATTGATGGGCGGTTCGGGGCCTGAGCCCCTGGGAAGCGTGCAGCAAATTCCGATGGTTCTAAAATTGTTACTTTCCCATCCCCTGGAGAAGTAAATGTTTTTGATTTTAGAGGTTGATTGAGCAGTAGAGACACTCTTTCTGATGTTTGGTGGACATTAGGTGAAGTGAAGATTGCTTCTACAAGAGCCGTTGCGCCATTTGGATGATCCAACAATTCACGTTGCCAAAGAGCTTCGGGAGTTTGATGTTCGATTACGATAATCCGACCTTCTGGCCAAAAATCATCTTGGCTGAAGATATTCCTGAATCGCATCTCGATTTCGCCAGCGTTTTTATGAAGTCCAATTGGTGCCATTCGGCTTCGTTGAACTGGTGGGTCAAAACCTTGAATGCGAGATTTCAGTAATGGATAGGCAGAATCGGCTTCTGCCACACGGAAGGCAGCGATGTGTGGTCTCGCACCTCTCTCTAGATACGTTTTCCATGGATTGAAGCGTTCTTCGTCCACAACCCCAATAAGCTCGAGATATCCAGCTTGGAAAAGCGCACACCGATTGGCTGTGCCCCATAGCTCTAAATCGCCATTTGGTCCGGTAAACCCCATTTGAGGACTAACTCTTGATAGACGAAAGCCTAGCTTCTCCCACGCAATCGCACTGGAATTGAGATCATCTGCAATCCATCCGAGATGATCTAGGGAAGGAAAGTCATTTAAAAGTTTTTGCATAGGTGAACCGTAGCTGGCTAGCACGGGAACCGCTATACCTGTTTTATGATGTCTTTAAACTCCAATTTCCGTGCATGGCTAATAACTGATGGCTTGCCTGGCAATGAAACGCAGATCCGTGGGTTGGAGTCTGCTCTAAAGCAATCAGGCGTAGATGTTGAGTTGAAGGCACTTCGTGCCAATCGCCGGCATATTCTAGGCGCAGCACTTCTCGGATCCAGTGGTTTATCGATTAATCGGGCGCGTTCTGATGTTTTGAAGGAACCATGGCCAGATTTTGTGATTGGCTCTGGTCGTAGATCTGGTCCTTGGGTTCGGTTCGTGAAACGTGCAAGTGAAGGTAAGACTAAGGCTGTTATGTTCGGGCAAAAGGGCGCAAACTTTATGAGCGGTCTAGATCTTGGTTTTGTCCTGTCACATTGGAATTTTCCGTTTCATAAAAACCGCAAAATGATTCTGTTGCCACCGACTGGTGTAACAAAAGAACGATTAGAGACGGCCTCAACGCAGATGCCTGGATTACTGAACCCCGCTGTTGGTCCTTGGTTGTTATTGGTTGTTGGTGGCCGGTGTTTTGATCATTCATTTGGGCCGGAAGATGCGACGAAAATTGCTTTGCAGGCTGTGAAACAAGCTGAGCGATTGGGAGGGTCGCTTGCTATCATAAGTAGCCGTCGGAGCGGTGTTGCTGTGGAGCAGGCGCTGATCACAGCTGCGCCGGAAGCCATTTTTTTTCCCGCATCAACACAGCCTAGTCCGCTCTATGCGCTTTTTGCTCAGGCAGATGCTGCGATCATTACTGGAGATAGCGAAAGTATGATTGCTGAAGCCATAATGGCCGACATACCAACGTATATTACTTCTGTTAGTCCAAGAGGCAGTCTAAGGATGACAATTGAGAGGACTGCTGCGAAGGTTCACCGCTTGGGTGGCGTATTCGCCTGGGGAATAGAAAAGTTTTGGGAGGCTGGAATGATAATGCCACCTCGTAATTTAGATCAGATGACAGAAAATCTAGTAAAAGCGAAGTTTGCACACAGATTTACAGGGACTATTGACTTGGAAGCTAAACCCAAAACACCGAGTTTTGATTTTGTGAAGGGCTTAGTTGACTAGAACTATGTCTCCACGACGATAAAAGTTCGAGTTTCAATGCTTTCTCTTGCTGGAGCTTCTGGGTCTTGGTTGGGTAATTGAAAAGCCCCATGAGGGGTGTAGACAGCGCGGCCATCCCGAATTGTGTCCCACCCTTTAATCAAAATAATTTCATCACGAGTCAGCAATGGGGCGTAGTACCAGACATGCTCAGAACCGAAAGCCAGTTGATAAATTTCTCCAGTTCGGTCTGGGAACCGCTGATCAGTCGCAATTAAGTCGCCAGCTGGCACGCTGTTAGACGCAGCAAGAGCTAGAGGGGCCCTGCGCACTGGCTCTGATGAAATTGAACGCCAGACATTCACTTGCAATATGCGGGCGCCACGCGCAATTGCGGCATCATATGCTTCTTTGCCCATTGCATCTTTAGCACGCTGAGGCCCACTTTTATCGGTATAATCGCAGTGGACGCGGGTCGCGGGCCCTCGAAGTCCATCTGGATTAGCCGCCCCAGTTGGGCTATCTGAACGGCGTGTGTGGTCAAAAATATGTACTTCAGAAGCGCCAAATCTGTTTCTTAGTAAGTTAGTTATTTCTGAATTATACACACTCGTAATTGCTTGATCGTCATAGAAGTTCTCAAGCGTGCTGGAATGGTTCATCAACTCAAACCCTTCCCGGTCCACATTTGCTTCTATGTGGCGCATATCGCGAATAGCTACAGTGTGTTGTTCAGTTTTAAAGTGAACTTCTGGTGCGCCACCAGTGAGAGCCGAGCTCAGGAAATAAGGCTTTTCCGCTTGCCGCACTATGTAGGTCAGAGATCCCTCTGTTTTGTGGGAGTTACTAGGCTGTTGAGAAGTTGGTAGCATGGCAAGAACCTAATCAAATTTTCAGTGTTAAACAAATTGATGAAGTATCATTTGTGACTGGTGATCACATTTGTGAAGCTGTTAGTTGGTAAAAAATTGCGATTGTTAATTCTTATACCAATCATCGTGTGGCCGCGTCGCGGTTTCCGATACCTTGCGAGATGCCCAACCCTCCCAGATATTTAAAGTTCACTCTAATAAAGACCGAGTCTACTTTTCCACCACCATCGGCGTTACTCGTATAGTCACGGGTAAATCCCAAATCTATTGAGATGCACTCATCTTGGTAGCCTAAAGCAGCGCTCCACAGCAGAGGCTCATTACCTTGCAGGTCGCGTTGATGACGAGCATTAAAACGCCAATAGTCATCCAGTTGCAGGCCAAACCCTAGCTGAATTTGTTCAGCTGCATTGGCGATTTCTGGTCCTTGAATTTCGGTTTCTGTGTCGACGTACGAAATTGATCCTCTAAGCCATTCTGGTCCACCTCCCAGCGTCAATTCATTCCTTCTGATTCCTAATCCATCTTTTTTTAGTCGCGTCCGCCAGGACAAATCGAGAATGTCTGAGGGTTGAGCATTGAGAGCTGTTACAATATCTGAAGCGCGCTCAGGCATGCCAGCAGCTTCCGTAAAATCCCCAGGCTTGCGTGCCAGAGATTGACCTAAGAAAGAGGAAACCCTTCCACCGTTTGAAAATAGTGCTGTAGCGGTCATGCCGTAGTCGACGCGTTGGCCATCGTCTAATCTGTCGTAACCAGGAAAACGGTCTATTGCATAAAAGTTACTCTCGTCGAATTCTATTGCCCGAGCATTTTCATTTGGTATGTCGGGATCTTGATTTTGATCTAGTGCGATAACTGTTTGAACTCGGGGCTCAAGAATGAACCCACCCCACTTGTTCCATTGGATGAGGGGGTAGCGCCAGCTGCCTACTAAGCGGGGTGTGCCGCGGAGCGCTGTCGAGTCTCCAGACGCTCCAACTGCCTCTCCATCTTTTGTATTGTAGGCATCTCCACGGAGACTTGCTTCGATATCAAAGCGATGTCCGCCTGAAGTAGAAATTGGCATCCGCCATCCAGTAACGGCTGAAATGCTCTGTCCGTCTGCACCTTCCTCTCTACCCAGAATACGCGCTTGCGCTTCTAAAAAAGCATTTCCAAATAAGTTTGGCTCTCCCTGCCATGAACCTTGAAGTTCCGGAAGGACAAATGGAGTGTCATTTTGAAGAGTGTTTTCTCTTAGGTCTTGAATGCCAAAGGCACCCACTCGCAGGTAACTTTCGTGCCAGAACGCTTCAAGCGTTGCTGTATTTCTGAGGACGCGAGCATCATTGATCTTAAACGTTTCAAGATAGTTGTCGTCAGAAGCAAGCCGTCCCTCAAGTTGTAGGCGCCAGTTTTCGGAAAGTCCAAACTCTCCGTTTAAAAAAGCGTGCCCCCGTAATGCCTCATTTGTTTCAATGCCAGCATCTGAGGTTCGATTAAGTTGTCCAAAACTTCCGTCAATATCGATTTTGCCAGTATTAAAAAGTTGACGGTACTCAGCGGCCATAACAGGCGCAGATGTGGCTGTGAAAAATGGTTGTAATGTTAAATCCTTATTAGGACCGAGGTTCCAATAATAAGGAATTTTCGCAATTGCATTAAATTCACCTCCCAATGACAGGGAGGGAGTCAGCCAGCCGCTTCGGTGGTCAACTGTTGGGTCAGGGTGACGAAAGTACGGTAAGTAGGCTACTGGAACACCAAATATGTCCAGTGAGACGTCTTTATATTCGATATCTTTTGTGGTTTCGTCATGCTGCACTTCCTGGGCGCGAAGGCGCCAAGTAGGTGCCCGTTTATTATCGTCCGCACAAGGTTTACATGGACTAAAAGCACCACGGGTCAGAAGTATTTTTTCGCCGCGCCAGTAGTTTACTTCCTGGCCGACTAGTCGGGATCCATCGTTAAGTAGGATGCCTAGATTGGTTGCCTTTGCCTGCTTCATATCGTTAGCAAGCTCTACGCTGTCTGCTTTAATCAGCTCGCCGCTTGGTTCGACTAATAATACGTTGCCAAATGCCTCTATTCGACCTTCCGATTGCATAAACTCTACATGATCGGCGCGAAGTACTCTGGCATCTTTGGTAATGGTAACTCCGCCACTGGCAGATACGGACTCTTTTGTTTGATTATATTCAATAGTATCAGCTTCAATGATGGCTTGACTGTCTACGAGAGATTTTGAAGCGGCGCTAGCAGACCAAGAAAGCACCACTAATGGCGCCATTAATTTTAATAATAGAGTCCAACTGATTTGCCACATTGCCTTCACCGCTCAGGCCTACCGGCCAACCGCATAACCTTGCATCAGACGCGGGTTTGCAGCGGCTTTGAGGAGTTCACCGTCTTTTGCACATGCGCTTATACGACCTTGTGTCCATGGGCCGGCTGTCTCGGCAAGGTGTCCTCTCCTCTTAAGTTCTTCTAGCGTTTTTGCTGGATACCTACCCTCTAAAACAAGCCTTCCTGGCTCTGCTTGCCGGGGAAAGAACGACGATGGGAAATGATGGCTTTGAAATGTGGGTGCATCAATGGCTTCTTGAAGATTAAAACCATGAAGAATGTGACGTAGAAAAAAGATTAATGTCCATTGATCCTGACCATCGCCGCCGGGAGTGCCAAATGGCATGTAAGGCTCGCCGTCTCGTAAAGCAAAAGAAGGAGAGAGTGTTGTCCTGGGGCGTTTTCCTGGGGCAAGTGAGCCGGGTAGTCCTTCATCCAACCAGAACATTTGAGCCCTCGTTCCCAGGCAAACGCCAAGCTTTGGTATGGCCGGAGAGGATTGTAGCCAACCACCCGAGGGGGTGGCGGATACCATATTTCCATTTTTGTCTATAACATCGATATGACAGGTGTCTCCGTCCACTGGGCCAGAAGTTTGGCCATCAATTTTATCCATTGTTGGTTCGCCTACACCAGGGCCAAAACTTCGTTCTGAACGACCTTCACCTATCCTGTTGCCAAATCCCTCGATCATTCCGGGCAGAAGTTGCAGAGAGGCAAGTTCTGGATCAATAAGTTTTCGTCTTTCAGCATTGTACTCCGATGAGAGAAGAGTCTTGATAGGCACATCAACAAAATTGGGATCCCCATAGAAGGCCTCCCGATCGGCGTATGCCAGCTTTGCTGCTTCGGTGACGGTATGAATGAAGTCAGCACCTAAGGGATCCATATCTTCAAGGCCCATACCATCCAAAAGAGCCAGCTGTTGAAGGAAGACAGGTCCCTGAGACCATGCGCCGGGTTTTACTACCGTGTAAGGACCAAAATCTAGGCTTAAAGGTTCTTCAAAAGAGGCGCTCCATCTGGCCAGGTCGTCACCAGTGAGTAGACCTGAATGTCGTTCTCCAGAAACATCCATTGCTTCAGTTGTTTCGCAAAACCGATCAATTTCTTCAGCTATAAAGCCAGTTTTGAGACAAGAGCGGGCCCCGTCAATTCGTGTTTCGCGATCTCCCTTGTCTCCTGCTGCAATCAAACTTTGATAAAAATTAGCTTGAGCTAAATTTTGCCAGCGACGGCCTGGTCGTGGAGCAGTTCCATGGTCTAGCCAAATCGCAGCCGAGGTTATCCACTCATCTCTAAATAAGGCTGCAACTGAATCTATCGTGCGAGTCATATGATCAACTACAGGATACCCTCCTCCAGCAAGCTCAATTGCTGGTTGAAGTGCTTCCTCAAGACTGATTGTACCGTAGTCTCGAAGCATCAAAAGCCAAGCGTCTGTCGCGCCCGGCACACAGGGGGCTAAAAGACCAGAGCCAGGAATGACATCAAGCCCAAAGCTTTTCATTTTGGCTATCGTTGCTTTTGCTGGAGCTGGGCCCTGACCACAGACTATTCGGGCACGTCTTTCTTTTGCAGGATATATGATTGCGGGCATATCTCCCAAAGGACCATTTAGATGAGGCTCAACTACCTGTAGTACAAAGCCACCAACCACGGCGGCATCAAAAGCATTTCCACCTTTCTCAAGAACAGCCATCGCGTGTTGGCTGGCGAGCCAGTGAGTAGAGGCTACGACACCAAAAACCCCGTGTAGTTCAGGACGTGTTGTGAACATCAGCTTATCTCGTTCCCAAGGCTTCAGCCTCTATCCTAGGTTGAAAAACTTAAGAGATGTCGTCTAATTATTAAGTTGACCTTAGAGCTTCAGATTGCCTTTACAGCAAGTACAGCGTTCAAACCGCCGAATGCAAAGCTATTTGAGATAGCTGCAGAGATTGGACGTTCCCGGGCTATGTTCGGTACATAGTCTAAATCGCACTCAGGGTCGGCTTCGGTGAAATTGATGGTGGGTGGTACGATCCCAGAGCATATGGCACCAATGGTTGCTATCAGTTCCAGCGATCCTGCAGCTCCTAACCCGTGGCCGTGCATAGCCTTAGTTGAAGATACTAGAACACTGTCTGCAGCTGGGCCAAATGCTGCTCGTATAGCTTTGCTTTCAGTTGGGTCGTTTGCAGGAGTGCCTGTTCCATGCGCATTCACGTAATCAATATCAGAGGGGGCTAGCCCGGCAACGTTAAGTGCTTGTCGTATCGCACGCGCCGCGCCATCAATAGATGGCTGCACCATATCTAAAGCATCAGACGTCATACCAAATCCTGCAAGCTCTGCATAAATTTTCGCCCCTCTTGCTTTGGCTCGGTCCATATCCTCTAGGAGCAAAATGCCTGCTCCCTCTCCTAGGATCATGCCTCGTCGGTCTTTTGAAAAGGGACGGCATACATCTGGCGAAATCACTCGCAGCGCTTCCCAACCTTTTAAGCCCATAAAAGATATCGAAGCTTCAGCTCCTCCAGCTATTGCGACGTCAATTTCGCCGCGACGTATCATCCCAAAGGCTGTGCCAATTGAATGATTGGAAGATGAGCAGGCACTAGAGACAGCAAAGGCAGGGCCTGTGATACCGTACTTTAGCCCAATGAGGCTTGGAGGGCCATTTGACATTAATTTTGGAATTGAGAAAGGGTTAACTTTTGCCTGACCTTTCCTCCACACCCGGTCATAGCCTTCTTCGATGGTGAAGGCGCCACCGACACCCGTTCCTACTATAACAGCTGTGCGTTCACCTGAAACATCGCCAGCATCAACCAACGCTTGACCGGCGGCAGCAAGAGCAAATTGGCTGAAGCGATCTGAGATATTTAAGGTTTTTTTATCGATGTATTCTGCAGGATCCCAATCTTTAACTTCAGCAACGTTCTGGGCTGTCAGCAAATCCCTGTCAGGGAGTGTTGTCTTAGCGACGCCAGATAAACCTTCACGAGTTCCCGAAAGAAATTTTTCAACGTCATGACCGAGCGACGATACGCAGCCCAGGCCCGTGATGGCTACACGGCGCATTGAGGCATTCCAGTTCAGGCCTGATCAGCGACTAAGCGCTGGATGGCGGAGGTTACTTCCCCCACGGTTTCGATATCTAGGCTCATATCTTCTTGTTCTATGGAAATACCAAATGCTTCTTCGATAGCAAACATGACTTGCACCATGTCGACCGAAGAAATGCCTACATCTTCTAACTTAGCATCATCAAGCAATGCTGCCCGGTCTACAGCACATTCTTCAGCTAAGATATCTTTTACCCGGTTAACGACGTCGGTCATCGGCGTCAGACCCCTGCGGGCCACCCCAATTGATTAGGAAAAGTTCTCCCCTTTTACGCGGGGTTGTATGCGCCCGTCCAGAGGTTTCATAGTTGTTTAATTTAATGATCTCTCTTGTTGATCAATTTTTGCTAAAAAATGCACCTCAAGATTGTGCCGGATTAGTTCAGCGAATTTAACTCTTTGGTCTTGATATATCAAAGAAATCCATAGCTTTTCCGGAGTATTTCAGATTTTTACTGGTTAAAAGGAAGCAGTTCTCTTGTGCATTCTGCAAAAAATCTATGTAAGACAAGATTCCCCAGATTTATTGGAAAATTTCAAAAAATCTGAGAGAAGTATGCAGTCAAATTCATTAGGATTTTGAATGCCCCTCGCAACTTTGAACCTCAATGGCGAAATTCTACAGTTAACCACCGAGGGTGCAGCATTCCGGCCTGCGTGTCGGACTTTGATAGTATCCGATCTACATTTTGAGAAAGGCTCAGCTATAGCTGCACGCTCTCGGCGCTTAACCCCGCCATATGATACGATGGCTACGCTTGAAAGACTAAGGAGCGTTATTCGTCGCTTGCATCCCAAACGAGTTATTGCTCTTGGCGATAGTTTTCACGACGCAAACGGCCCAAAACGCCTCTCTACTTCTGCCACGAATGCCATCCAGAGGCTTACACAGGCCGTTGATTGGATTTGGATAGAAGGCAATCATGACCCCGAGCCACCTCAGTCACTTGGTGGGCAAGGTGCCAGTGAATTAAAAATCGGTGCACTTGTGCTCAGACATTTGCCCGCTTCTGGGCCATCGCCTGGCGAAATTGCTGGCCATTTGCACCCAAAAGCATCCGTTTCAACAATTGCTAGGACTATTTCGGGATTTTGTTTTGTGACTGATGGAAAACGCCTCCTGCTACCAGCCTTTGGAGCGTACACCGGAGGCCTCGATGTTCACGATCCTGAAATTGCCTCTCGCTTTCGAAGGGGGGGCAGAGTTTTTTTGATAGGGCGAGAACGTCTTTATGCTTTTCCTATGAGCGCATTATCTTCTGGGCTAAGAAGATCCAAGTTCTAATTATGTTTAGTCTGTTTGCGGGAGCGTGCATGATCCGCTATGACCGCAAGGCGACAACATTCATTTATATGGAGATCGATGCATGGGCAGTTTCAAGATTGATGCAGATGCAGTGCGGCTTCTGGCAAACCTTATCAATGAGACTGGCCTCGGCGAGATCGAGTATGAAGAGGGAGATCGGCGTATCAGGGTTGCAATGCCGCAGTCTTCAGCCGCACCAATAGTAACAGCCCCGATTGCTTCTGCTGCCACCCCTGCGCAAGTGCCTGATAGTGAAGAAAAACCGTCTGGTGCTGTAACTTCGCCAATGGTGGGAACGGTATACCTTCAGTCTGGTCCAGGTGAGCCTCCATTTATCAAGATAGGGGATAGAGTAAACGCCGGCGATGTTGTCATCATCATTGAGGCGATGAAAGTCATGAACCAGATCCCTGCTCCTCATGGCGGGATTGTTCGGTCTATAGACGTTGCAGATGCGCAGGCCGTCGAGTTTGGCGAAGTTTTAATGGTGATAGAGTAGGCAGCAACTCCATGATTACTAAAGTACTGATTGCCAACCGCGGGGATGTTGCTCTTCGTGTCATCCGCGCCTGTCGAGAACTAGGCATCAGCACAGTTGCTATTCACTCAACAGCCGACACTGAAGCGATGCACGTCAGGCTTGCTGACGAAAGTGTTTGTGTTGGGCCGCCAGCGGCAAAGGATAGCTACCTGAATATTCCTGCAATTATTACAGCTGCGGATGTAACACAGGCTGATGCAATCCACCCAGGTCTCGGGTTTCTTGCAGAAAATGCTCGTTTTGCACAAATAGTCGAAGATCATGGTCGGATATTTATTGGTCCAACACCCCGCCAAATAGCTATGCTGGGCGACAAAATTGAAGCTAAAAAAGCTGCTTCAGCGGCAAATTTACCCATTGTTCCAGGTGGTATTGAACCAGTTTCTGGGCCTGACGCAGCTCTTGCTGCAGCTAATGAGGCGGGTTATCCAGTTTTGCTTAAAGCAGCCGCAGGCGGCGGAGGCCGCGGAATGCAACGTGTCGAGAGCTCTGACACTCTTCGGCGTGCCTTTGAGATCGCAACTTCCGAAGCCGAAGCTGCTTTTGGTGATGGGTCGGTCTATGTTGAAAAAGCTATTGAACAGCCTCGCCATATTGAAGTTCAAGTTTTAGGTGATGGAAAAGGCGCTGCAGTACATCTTGGCGAACGCGATTGCACCGTTCAAAGACGCTTTCAAAAGCTCATTGAAGAGGCTCCTTCTCCGGTATTAACACCTGAACAGCGTGCTTACGTCGGTAAGCTTGGTGCTGATCTTGCTGCCTCAATTGACTATCGAGGTGCTGGGACAGTTGAATTTCTGTATGCTGACGGAAATTTCTATTTTATTGAAATGAATGCAAGGTTGCAGGTTGAGCACCCTGTTACAGAGTTAGTTAGCGGAGTAGATATCGTAGAGGCGCAACTCCGTATTGCCTCTGGTGGCGGCATTGGTTTCAAACAAGATGAGATTTGCTTCAATGGCCATGCTATCGAGGCCCGCATAAATGCGGAGGATCCAGATACTTTTACTCCATCACCCGGTCGTATCACGCTATATCACCCGCCAGGTGGCCCTGGAGTTCGGGTAGATAGCCATATGTTTCAGGGAGCCACCGTTCCGCCATTCTACGACAGTTTAATCGCAAAATTAATTGTTCATGCCGACGATCGAGCTGGGGCGATAGCTCGCCTTGATAGAGCGCTGGGTGAGTATGCAATTGATGGAGTGAGCACAAACTTGCCACTGCAGCGCCGCATTTTGGCGTCTGAAGATTTTATTCAGAGTGAAATAGATGTGGTTTGGTTAGAGCGCTGGCTAAAAACTCAGTAGCCAGCGCTCTACTTTTTATTTTCATTTCATTCAACGAGCTAATTTTATTTTTAGGCTCGAAGGTTTTTTTTATCAAAGAGTTTGACCAGGTTTACAGATTTTCTTCTATCCAAGCCTTCAGAGCAGGCTTTGGTGCAGCACCAACTTTAGTTGCAGCGAGTTGGCCACCCTTAAAAATCATTAATGTGGGGATGCCGCGAATTCCATGAGAGCTTGGGGTGGCTGGGTTTTCGTCAATATTTAACTTTACCACATCCACTTGACCGGTAAGCTCTTCAGAAATTTCTTCCAATGCGGGCCCAATTGCTTTGCAAGGACCACACCACTCAGCCCAAAAGTCTACTACAACGGGTTTTTCAGCCTTTATTACATCAGCTTCAAAAGCTGCGTCGGTTGTGGCGCGGGTAGCCATCACGAATCTCCAATTCAAATCTCAACAACAAGTCTTTTAGCTATGCTTATGGGCTGTATCCGTCAATCCACAGCAGTATTTTGAGGTGTAAAAGCGTCAAGCTGATTGTCTTTTAGAACATCAAGCCTTGGAGCCTCCGTCCAAAGAATTCCAGTAAGAATTTCTTTCCCTGAGAAGGCTTGCTTTGCAAGCTCTCGGTAAATTGCCATTTGCTTTAGATATTCTTTGGGGGTTGTTTCAGGATCAAGGGGAGGCGGACGATTGGTCTTGAAGTCGACGATTTGTACTAAGTCTTCTGTCACAATCAGGCGATCTATCACGCCTGCAAAGCGCTTTCCATTAATAAATCCTGCGATTGGAGTTTCTGCCAGAGCATCGGCATGGAAAACAGCTCCAAAAGTTGGATCCTCGATAATAGATAGAACACGTCTGAGTATAGTATTAGCTTCGTCATCATTAAAACGGCCAGAGCGTCGTAGGAATAATTTTCCTGCAGGTTCGCGCTGTGAGAGTGTCAAATTGGGTAGTCGCTCCAGTAGCTTATGTATCAATAGGCCGCGGCCAAATCGAGAATTCTGGCTGGAGCTTCTATCTTGGGTTGCAAGAGGTGAAATACCTGTCCTTGTTTCCTCCTGCTCGTCGACAATGTGGCCTGAAGGTGCGTAAATTATATCTGGATTTATTGCTGTAATTGGCGTTACGGCCCAGTTTGGTAGAGGCAATTGAGTTATTGCTTCTGTCTTTTTTTCAGGTGCATGGATCTCTAATTTTTCTTCTTCGCCCTCTCGATAAATAAGAATTGGTTCATCACTATAGTCCACCCTCCGTTTTTCGAGCTCGGTGAAGTTAGTGGTCATCCCAGTCTTCACAAGCTCATGCCAAGTTTCTGTTGGTGCTGATCTTCTGTTATTCCACCCCATGACGTACAGACGATCTTCAGCACGTGTCATCGCAACATATAAAAGCCGGCGGCGTTCCTCCGCTTGAAGATTAGCTCCTTCGTCTACTAAGGCCTGGATGATAGATGGATTTTTCTTGGCAGACGTTGCACCAAGAATAGGAACTGCTAGTCCTTGGTTCCTCGTCCAATAAAGACGAACTCTGTCCTGCGCAGGTGTCCTAATAGCGTCTGGTAAAAAAACTATTGGTGCCTGTAAGCCTTTCGCTGCGTGCGCTGTCATGATTCGGACGCTATTACCTATTCCCTCCAGCTCACGCTTGATCTCTGTTGCGTCTCTCTCGATCCAAGCAATGAAGCCTGTCAGGTCTGGTCCAATTTCCTCACTGTATTGGATTGCCAAACTAAGAAATTCTTGAATTGGGTCGATGACCCCATCGCCCATCGCTGCAATGAGGCGAGCGCGGCCATTCATTGGTCCAAGCACCCAGTGAAAGAAATCAAACGGAGAGTTGGTATCTGCGCGGGCGAGGGCATTCGCAACAAAGGACCACGCCTTTGAAGCCAGGGTTTCCCCTTTAGAAGCTTCCCGCTTTAATTGTTGCCATAGCGATAGGTGCCCTCGGTTATGCGCTAGCCGAAAGAGGTCCTCCTCAGTAAATCCAACCAGTGGGGATTTTAGAATGCAGGCGAGGGCTAGGTCATCTTCAGGAAGCAAAGCGACACGAGCTACGTTTAGAATGTCTTGAACTACTAGCTGATCCGCTAGTCGCATTCTGTCTAGGCCTGATGTAGCTACGCCGAGCTCTTTTAATGCCTTAGTGATAGCATCGCCAAATGGCCGCCGCTGCTGCAAAACGATCATTATATCACTAGCTTTTATCCTTGTTTTCTGACCCCTTTGCTCCTGTCCAGGCCGTTCCGGGAGGTGTGTGTTTGGATCGTCAATCAGGCGTTTGATTTCACCCGCAACAACGGCAGCTAATTGTGTTACAGGGGAAGAAACCACCTCGGGGTAGGATTTGAGAGGTATCCAGGGGTCCGTTGTTTCGACCTCTAAGCTCGGAATTGGAGGCCACAATTCCACTTGGCCAGGCAGTGCACCTCGTGCAGCGAAATGTTGGATCGATGAATTATCGAGGGTGACACGAGATGATGTATGACCTGAAAAAGTAGCATCAACCACCCGGAGAACGGCAGGTACAGAGCGGAAAGACACTGGCATTGGTCTAGATTCGAAGTTTCGACCTGATTCTTTTGCCATAGCTTCATAGTGTTCGCGGACTTCACCAAAAGCTCTTGGATCGGCCCGTTGGAAGCTAAAAATAGACTGCTTAGGGTCGCCCACAGCAAAAAACGTTCTTTCAGGGTTTGTGTCGGCTTGAAAAAATTCATCGGCAAGTGCACGCACTACTTGCCACTGCTCTGGATTGGTGTCCTGGGCTTCGTCGACAAGAATGTGATCAATACCTTGGTCGAGCTTCAATGCCGCCCACTGGGCTCCACCATTTTTTTGCAATAAATCACGAGTGGACAGTATTAAGTCATCAAAATCCAAAGCAGATCTAACTAATTTCATCAAATCGTAACGATCTGCCACTGCGCCTGAGACACGAAGTGCTGCAGCAGTTTCTAGTGCGCGCTCGGCTAGCCTCATACGCTCACGAGCATTGAAAAAAAATTCAGAAGCTTCGCTATAAACATCTGCAAACCAAGGGTGCGCTGAGAGGACATTTTTGGTGGCAGGTTTTGATCTTGGAGATTCTTCCCCAGCACCCGTAAAGAAAGCAGAGAAAATCAATTTTGTTGCTTCGCTGCGCTCTTCTATTGGCAATGATAACCATTCATTTATCTCTGAAGCTCTTGCTTCATCAGTTTTTCCTCCACCGGCTAAGGCTTCACCTATTCGATGAAGATTTCTCTCTATTTGAGGTGGTATCGAACCGAGCGAAGCAGAAGTCACTGCTTCGGCTTCTTCTGCAAAACCAAAGAAGGATAGACTGGCCTTTAAAGCGTTGTCCCAACCTCCTAATTCTCCAATTCGTGCCCTCTCTGATAGGAAGGCTTGCAAGAGATTATCAAGGGTCTCCGCTTCTCCGCGTATTACTAGTTGATCAAGAGCCTGCGCGATTAGGGTTGTTTGGTTACCTGCCATGATACTCCGAAGGGTGTAATCGCGTGCTTCTCGCAATAAATTATTGGCCGTTCGTTCGTCTAGAGTATGAAAGCCAGGTGGAACACCTGCTTCTGCTGGAAACCGTTCTAGTGCCGACTGGCAAAAAGAGTGGACGGTCTGCACTTTCAAACCGCCAGGCGCATCAATGACCCTGGCAAATAGGGTTCGTGCGCGCTTTATCATTTTTTCACTACTGTCAGTCTCACCGATTGCACGCAGTTGTTCTAGGATGGTTTGATCTTCTGCAGTTGACCACCCCGCAAGGCGACTGGTTACTCGATTTGTCATCTCAGCAGATGCCGCTTTTGTGAAAGTTAGGCACAAAATTTTTTCTGGTGCCTGGTGGGCTAGCATTAGTCGGAGTACGCGATCAGTCAGAACTTTTGTTTTTCCTGAGCCTGCGGATGCATCTACCCATGCTGAGATTTTTGGGTTGGCGACACTTTGCTGTGATAGAGTAGCCAAGCTAATAGGGTCGAGCGCGTTATTCACGTCTCGTCTCCAAGGTCAATTCGCCTGCGCGCAAGAACGCGATAATCGGAATATCGAACAGGCCCCCGCGGCTCTGAAAGATAAGGTGTATTTGGATCATCAAAACTAGAAATTAGGCGAGCCACACCCGTCCAGACGATTTCTAACGCCTCATTCACAGCAGAGTCCTGTATTTCAACAACATTCCCTCCGTCGCGACCACCCAGTCTCCATATGCTCAAGGCCTTTGTTCGTAGAGAGCCTAAGGAGCTAAACTCACCGTAACGGGCGATCGCAGCTTCTAAGGGTAATTGAGCTGCCTTTCCTGTCTGGATTTCTTTTTTAGAGGGCGCTGAACCGGTCTTGATGTCTGCAATCGCAATCTCGCCAGATGCTAGTATATCCACCCGATCTGCGCGGGCATGCATTTGAAACGTTCCAGCAGGTGCCGCTAAGGTTGCCACTCCCCTTAGCTCTGCAAGGGTCCGAACTACTTTGAGGTTAATCCGCCTATTTGTTTCTGCTGTTGCAGCCCATTTGGCAGCACGGGAAAATGCAGACTGCCAAAAGACCGCAACATTAGGATCTCTGTTATAATCGGAAAATTTCTCTTTGCTGATTTCTTCCAATGTGGTTTCAATATTGGGTGGTAAGATGACAGGCCATTTTGTTAGGAATTCTTCATAAATTGAATGGATAATTGTACCGCGATCAG
>VMCJ01000175.1 GCA_008081395.1 Rhodospirillales bacterium
TCATTGAAGCATCCTCTTTCTTTGTCTATCGGCGTATCTTGACGCGAACCCCATTCACTCCACGACCCGTCGTAAACAGCCACATCCTGTTTTCCAGCATTGTAAAGCGCTAAAGCAAGGGTAGATGCTGTTACTCCAGATCCACAAGTGGTGACCATTGGCTGAGATAAATCGACCTCAGAAGCTTGAAACGCAGCTAGAACCTCTGGTCCGGATTTAAAAGTACGGTCTTCATTTAAGACATCTGGAAATGGAACATTGCGTGACCCTGGAATATGGCCGCCACGCATACCAGCTCTAGGTTCGGCTTCTGTCGCGTTAAAACGGCCAGCGCTACGGGCATCAACAACTACTTCTAGAGCGCTATCAATATTAGAAAGCATTTCTTGCAAGTTACGAACAAGTGATTTGTTTATTGATGCTGTTTTGTGCTTTGGGGAGATAGCAGGGACTTCTTTTTCAACCAGCCTATTTTCTGACAGCCACTTGGGCAAACCTCCATCCATAACGGAAACCTTTTCATGGCCCATCGCACGAAATGTCCACCAAACTCTAGCTGCGCCAGTGGTTCCAACGGTGTCGTAGACAATTACATGTGTCTCATCGCCAATTCCAAGATCACCTACCTTACGCGCAAAGTCTGATGGCGAGGGAAGCATGTGAGGAAGGTCTGAAGTCTGGTCGGAGATGCCATCTATGTCGAAAAAGCGAGCGCCTTTAATATGCCGCTCGGAATACTCAGTGCCTGCATTTCGCCCTGTCGTTGGCAAATGATGACTACCATCAAGAAGAATAATATTTTCGTCGCTAAGATGTTCTTCCACCCATTGGGTTGTAAGAAGGCACGGCACTGACATCAGACATCCTCCAACGTTATGTTAACCCGACGATTGCGCTTTCCTTTGTTCTCAATCTTACCCACTACGATACGGCCGATTTCAGACAGGTTTGAAACATGCGTTCCACCGCACGGCTGTAGATCCAGCCCCTCACCAATTGCTACCAACCGAATGCGGCCAGACCCTCTTGGTGGTTGTACTGACATAGTGCGAACTAAATTAGGGTTTTCATCAAGTTCTGAATCTTCAACCCATTTATATTCGACCGCGGCAGCCGTCGAAACCATCTCGTTGAGCTTCGCTTGTATTTCTTCTTTCACAAGCACGGTTTCCCCGACATCAAAATCGAGCCTACTTTTTTCCAGGCCTACCTGCCCTCCCGTGACCCCAGCCGGTACGGCCGAACAGAGCAGGTGCATAGCCGTGTGCATCCGCATGAGTCGGTGTCTCCGCTCCCAATCAATCCTAGCGATGACTTTTGCTCCGACCTCTGGCAAATTGGCACCTTCTGCGGGGATACATATTGAAGTTTCTGGGCCTTCCGATTTAACTGCGTTGATAATTGCAACCACCTCACCCGTCGCAGCTGTCAAAGTTCCTTGGTCACCTGGCTGCCCTCCACCTTCTGCATAGAAGATAGTGCGATCTAGCCATATACCTCTTTCATCAACAGCTGTTACAGTTGCTTCACATTCACGAGCATAGGCATCTTCGCGGAAAATTAACTCCATGCTTTGTCATCCCCTGACATCTATTTATTACTTCCAAAGCATATTCATCCTGTCTACTGCTGACTATGCCCTAATTTTGGTAAAGGCCTGACACATAGAGAGATCATGCGCAGACTAAGGTTCCTAATCTATGCCTACCTGATTATGGGGATGGGATTTGGTCTAGCCTTATTTGGCTGGGGTGCTCTTATCGCTGCTATGGCGGAACCTGAGACACCAATTTTCATAACAAACCTTGGCCAGGCCGCGTTAGATGGTTTAATTCGCATTGCGAATTGGGCACCATCTCTGACGCTAGACGTTATGATTGGCAGCAAAAGCTTCTTTGATTGGTTGCTTTACCCGTAAAGCTCTCCCGATCCCTGTTAGTGGAATTTATTGACTGGTTCAAAACCTGATTTTGTAGCCGATCGCTCATCCCGCACCCAAAGTTCTCTGCCTGGGTGTATTCCTCCACCTTGGGTTGCTGGCACCCCTGACTGCCTCATACGATGTAAAAGGCGGGTATCTGCTATTCCGCAGTTTGGATGTGAACCGCCATTTTCATCTACAATGCGCTGCCAAGCCGCCTTGCGATCCGCGTAAATTTTAGGATCATTGAGGGCCGGGCAGTTAAGCTCATTGGTATTCAAATCCGCTATGATTTCGTCGCCATCCTCAATTAAAGCGATAGGCCCTCCGAGTGCTGCTTCTGGTCCAACATGACCAATCACAAGGCCGACTGAACCACCAGAAAAACGTGCATCAGTCATAAGGCCAACCACAATATTTTTCTCTCGGCACAACGTCGTAATTCGAGAAGTTGAATCCAGCATTTCAGGCATACCAGGCGCCCCTGCAGGTCCTTCATAACGAACAATAACCATGTCGTTATTCTGAAAAACTTCAGGATGTTTATCGAGGGCCTCTAAAAGACCTGCTTCTCCTTCAAAGACCCGAGCAGAGCCTTTGAAGACATTATTTTCAAGTCCACCTTCAACACCCGCAAGCTTTAGGATTGCGCTGTAGTCTGGGGAGAGGTTCCCGCGCAGGAGGCGAAGACCTCCTGTGGGTTTGTATGGCTTAGAGCAAGAATAAATAACTGTGCCATCAGGGTTTGGAGTTTCTAAACGCTCGACTTGTTCAGCCAAAGTTTCCCCGGTGCATGTTGGAACGTTGCCATTGAGCATCCCGGCTGCCATCAATTCTTTCACGATAACTTGAACACCGCCAACCTGATCAATATCCACCATTGAATATTTCCCATAAGGCCTTGCATCAGTCAGCACCGGGACAACATTCTGGGACAGATGATTAAACTCTTCAGGAGTCATTACATCTTTCCAGAAATTCCGGAACCCAGCAGCACGCGCAATTTCAGGAGCATGCAGTACGACGTTAGTGGATCCGCCCACAGCCATTGCAACAATAACTGCATTCCTCAAGGAATCTCGGCCGACGATATCACGGGGCCTTATCCCGTTTTCGATCATCTTTTTGAGATGACCCACCAGTTCTTCTGGAAACTCTTTCAATCTGCGAGGATCATCTGATGGTGGGGCCACCATATGCAGAGGCTGTAAACCCACCACTCCAATAAAGGTCTGCATGGTATTGTAAGTGAACATGCCACCACAGGAGCCAAATCCGGGGCATGCATTGCATGCTATGTGGAAACGGTGCTCTTCATTTGGATGTCCTGCCACCTGGTAAGCTGAAACGATATCAAGGTCTTCCCCCGTTTCAGGATCCTGACCAGGGCGAATAGGTCCATCAGACATAATGATCGCAGGCTGGTTATGCTCTAGGAGAGCAGAGAGGGTACCAACGGGAGGTTTGTCACAAGCAACCACCGCAATGCAGCCAGCAAGGCCGCTCCCCGACAGATGCTCTGAAAGTGCATCGTGAGTAATTTCACGACCAATCAGTGAATAACGCATCTCCCGAGTGCCATTCCGAATTCCATCTGAAACGCCAACTGTAAACTCAGGCTGGACTAGCCTCATGGCCATTTGTCCTTCCCCATGGCCAACCCGGGCAAGTAGAGCTTCATGGATTGCTTCTACTTTTCGCTGCACCCCTATGTAACATTGAGAGTCACCCTTATTCCCAACAACGCCAACAGAAGGCTGGTGGATAAGGTCTATTTCAGTCCCAAGCTCGCGGGCAATGCCAATTGTCTGCGAGGAGCGTCCGGGGTGAGAATCAATTAGGACAGGCTTTGATGACACGACACATTGCTCCTAGCAGGTTGTTTTTGCTTACGTGACTACGCTTTTCGGCCTCGGCAGTTATTAATCCACCAAGTGAAAAAAGATCAAACAGACACCCTTCTACCAGTATCCGCCAAAAATTGAAGGTTCAACGAATAAATTCCTAAATCAAAGCTTGGTACCAATTACAAATAAGTTTTAAGCTTAGATTGACGACAAGCTACGGACCAGCGTGTTATCGTAATTCTCATTCCTTTTCCATTAGCTAAGGACGCTTCCCATCATGACAACCCCAGCATCACTAGCGCACGCAGACACCAACGATCTCGAAGCATTCTTCATGCCGTTTACCTCCCAGCGTCAGTTTAAAAAAGCACCACGACTTTTAACCGGTGCTGAGGGAGTCCATTACATTACACGTGATGGCAGAAAAATTCTGGATGGATCAGCTGGTTTATGGTGCGTTAATGCTGGGCACGGGCGAAAAGAAATTGCGGAAGCAATCAAAGCCCAGGCCGATCACATGGATTATGCTCCAAGTTTCCAAATGGGTCACCCTGGAGCGTTTGAGCTAGCCTCACGAATTGGAAACCTTGCACCGGAGGGCTTAGACACAGTCTTTTTTGCCAATTCAGGCTCCGAAGCAGTGGATACAGCACTTAAGATTGCTCTCGCTTATCACAGAGCTCGTGGAGAAGCGCAGCGCACTCGCTTTGTTGGTCGCGAGCGAGGTTATCATGGGATTGGCTTCGGAGGCATGTCCGTTGGGGGAATCAAAGCCAATCGAAAAATGTTTGGCCTCATGCTCCCAGGTGTTGACCACCTTCCACACACCTCCGACCTGAACCGTAACGCATTTAGCAGAGGACTGCCGGACCATGGCGCAGAACTCGCAGATGCCCTTGAACGCATCTGTGAACTTCATGATCCATCTACGATTGCAGGAGTTATTGTTGAACCGGTCGCAGGTTCAACAGGCGTCCTTCCACCTCCTAAAGGCTATTTAAAACGCCTCAGAGATATTTGTGATACCCATGGCATTCTTCTCATTTTTGATGAAGTTATCACAGGTTTTGGACGTGTTGGTGCTGCCTTTGCGTCGGAGGCATTCGGAGTGACTCCCGACATGATGACCATTGCAAAAGGGTTAACGAACGGTGCTGCACCCTCTTCAGCTGTAGTGATGGGGCGAGCAATCTATGACTCCTTCATGACTGGCCCAGAGTGGGCAATTGAGCTAGCCCATGGTTACACTTATTCAGCTCACCCTCTCGCAGTTGCTGCAGGTCTTGCAACACTCGATATCTACAGAGACGAGCAGCTATTCCAGCGGTCGGCCGATCTTGCCCCAAAATTTGAGAATTTACTTCACAGCATGGCCGATGCCCCAAACGTAATCGATGTCCGCAATATAGGACTTATGGGAGCCGTTGAGCTATCGTCTCGACCTGGAGAGCCAGGAAAACGTGGTTTCGATGTATTCTTAGAGTGCTTTGCTCAAGGGCTCTATCTTCGCGCAACAGGTGATGTGTTAGCGATGTCTCCACCACTGATCGTGAAAGAAAGCGAGATGGAAGAAATGATCTCAATCTTGAAAAAAGCTATAACAAAAGTTGGCTGAGCTTGAAGCTTCGGGTCAGACATTAATTAGAGCTAACAAACTTCAGCTTCACTGAATTGCTTCGATCTATTAGTTAGGTTTAACCATGATCAGTATCAAAGACTTGATACAGACATCATGGGCTAAATTATTGGCCCCTTTGCAGCTGCTGCCCGGCAACGTTCGCGGCGCGATTTATATTATGACAGCGGGCATCATCTTTACCTTAGCGGCTGCTTTCATAAAAGAATTAGGCGGCGAAATAAGTGTTTTTCAAATTTTACTTATTCGCCAGGCCACCATGACTATTAGTGTGTTGCCTGTAATTGCTCGCAATTTTCCGGACGCGTTACGGACTAAATCACTTCCACTGCAAATTGTTAGGGTAATGTTTGCCATAATCGCGATGGTAGGCAGTTTCTTAGCTATACAGCACATGCCAATGGCTGATGCCACAGCCTTAAGCTTCGCAAAAAGCTTATTTGTGACAATTTTTGCGATCATTTTTTTAAAAGAAATTGCTGGGGTTAATAGATGGTTAGCAACTCTTGTTGGCTTTGCCGGAGTGTTAGTCATTGTGCAGCCAGAGACGAGTGGCGTTGACATCTACGCCTTATATGCAGTTGCCGGCGCAGCTGGGGCAGCGATGGTGTCAATTATAATTCGTCACCTTTCTCAATTCGATCGCTCCATCACAATCTTAAGTTATCAAGCGCTGCTAGTCGGTGCCGCAATGCTGCCATTTGGAATCTATTTTTGGGTTTGGCCTACCCTTCTGCAATGGGCGATGATGCTAGGAATTGGCTTTCTCTCTGTCGCTGGACAATTTTGTAACATCGCGGGATATCGGGCAGGCGAGGCCAGCGCCGTAGCCCCGCTCGATTATGCCCGGCTAGTCTTTGCTGCACTCATTGGATTTTTTGTGTTTCTCGAAGTACCAACTTGGTCCACGATCTTAGGATCATGTATTATAATTGGCACTTCGATTTATAGCCTTCGGAGTGAGCAACGACGTTCACTAAATACCAAATCCGCTTAAAGAAGAATGAACTCAGAGGTCAATTTCTTCGCGCAATACACGCTTCAGAACCTTACCGGATGGGTTTCTGGGTAAACTTTCTTTAATAATTAAACGCTTTGGAGTTTTAAAACCCGCCAAAGACTTTCGACAATGTTTCTGTAAATCCGACAGCGTAATATTCAACCCGGTTCTTGGGGTTACGACCGCAACCGGCACTTCACCCCATTCTGGGTCAGCCCCCGCAATAACTGCTGCCTCAAGAACTTCTGGCATCTCATAGATAACCCGCTCCAATTCACTTGAAGCGATATTTTCCCCTCCTGAGAGGATCATGTCCTTCTTACGGTCGGTGAGATATAGAAAACCTTCATCATCAAGATGTCCTATATCACCAGTTCTAAACCATCCTTCTGGAAAAAATGCTTCATCGGTACGCTGCTTATCATTCCAATATCCAGATGTGATCTTCCTGCCACGAAGACAGATCTCCCCATCTTGGCCAGGTCGTAATGTTGCTCCTGCTTCATCGCGTATTTCCACCTCTAAGTGGGGAGCCGCACGACCAGTAGAACCAATCTTTGCAAGTTCCATTCCAGGTACCATGAAAGTGTCGCCGCTGTTACTTTCTGTCAGACCATATGCGTCAATATATCGAGCATTAGGAAATGCTTCAGCGAAGGAGCGTATCCGAGCTTCAGGCGTACGTTCCCCACCACCAATTACCCAACTCAGTGATCTAGCAGATACCCAACAACTACTTGGTAAGGCCAAAATCATGTTAGTCATGGTTGGGGCAAACCACGCTCCATTGAGACTGTATCGCTTAATAGTGGCAAGTGCTCTTTCAGGGTCAAACTCTCGTTCAAGCGCAACCATACCACCTAAAGCGAGCACTGAAAGGCCAGGCAACTCTAGTCCACCAACGTGATAGAGCGGGCCCACAATCAAAAGCCGGGTTTTATGTGAGAGATCAAGAGGCGGAATAAGTGATAGGTGTTTCCAGTAGAACTGGTCATAGGCGTGCATAACGCCCTTTGGTCTACTTGTTGTGCCTGAAGTATAAACCAGACGCATTAAATCGCTGCTATGGCGTAAGACAGGAAAATGTGACCCGCTATTAATCGCCACATATCTAATGTCTTCCTGGGCAGAGCTATTTAGAAGGAATACATCCTCAGCGATTTCTTGATCCAGGAGAGTGATAACCTCTTCGAATTCTTGATCTGCAATCAAAAGCCTCGCACCAGAGTCTCCTAAAATGTACGATATCTCGTTTGGAGCCAGTCGATAGTTAATGGGAAGAAGGACTGCCCCCAAATGACTTACTGCGAACACAAGGTCAAAAAATGCAGCACTGTTCTTCATCAAAACAGCTACCACATCACCTCGGCTTATCCCTCTTTCAGCTAGCCAATTCGAACCCGCTGTCGCCCTCAACATTAATTCTGCGTATGTGATTTCTTTGTCTTTATACGCGATCGCTGTCCGACCTGGGGTTCGGCGGGCATGAAAACCAAGAAATTCCGTTAGATTGGCCATCGAATACCTTTATTGATCCCACTTTGCTTTTTTTAAATCGCGCCTTCTGACTGTAAGACTGCCAACTCTTCAGAGGAAAGACCAAGGTCCCCACAAAATACCTCTAAATTATGCTGTCCTTGTCTCGGAGGTGCAGCCCCAGGACTACCCGGGGTAGCCGTTAATTTAAAAGGCAAACCCAAAAGACGTTGAATACTGCCATCTGCAGCAGCACACTCAACAACCATTTGGTTTGCTAAAGTTTGAGGATCATTCAATACGCGATCGATGGAATTGATAGGAGAATTTGCAACTCCAGCTTCTTCTAATTTACCAATCCAATCATCCACCGTTTTGCTCTTCAGCCGCAATTCAATCTCTTGCCGAAGCTCTTCTCTAGCTTCACAGCGTAATGCGTTAGTTGCAAAACGGGGATCATCAATCAGCTCTTTCATTTCCAGAGCATGGCAAGCTTTTACCCACATTGCCTGTGTAGGTGCACCAATCATGATTTCACCATCTTTGGCTCGATAGGCACCGTACGGAGATAAAGACTCGTAGCCAGCTCCTTCTCTCTTATCAACCTCACCCGTCGCTAAATAGCCAGCGCCATGAAATCCCAGCAATGTAACTCCCGTTTCGAGGAGTGAAACATTCACTCTCTGCCCCCGAGCTTTTCCTCGTTCTCTTGCCAACAAAGCTGTTGTAACGCCACTATACGCCAGCATCCCAGTGGCAAGATCAATAGCTGTAACGCCAAGCCTTACGGGTGGGCGGTCAGGCTCACCAGTCAAAGACATAACACCAGAATAAGCAGCCACCATAGTATCGTATCCAGGCTTGTTGCTCAGTGGTCCTTCTGCACCGTAGCCAGAGATGGAAACGTATATGAGGTCAGGAAATTTTTTTTGTATACGGTCCCAACCAACTCCCAGTTTTTCCGCAACTGGGGGAAGGAAACTTTGAATTAAGACATCGGCATCCTGCAGTAACTTATCCAGTAATGCTCTCGCTTTTTCAGACTTTAAATTGAGTGTGATATCCCTTTTCCCTCGATTTACAGAACGAAAATTGGTGCTATCTCCCTCCGCCAAAACATGGGGAAAACCACGATTAAGGTCGCCTTCTGGACCCTCAATTTTAATGACATCAGCTCCATTCTCTGCCAGTAATTGGCCACAAAAAGGACCCGCAAGAACACGACTGAGATCAATGACTTTAATTCCATCTAAAGCGCCCATTAATTTCCCTTCCCCATAAAACGGCCGAGTATAAAGGCAGGTATAATTGCTATGAAAAACACGACTGCCAAAGCTAAAAAACAATCTTGAAATGCAAGAGCTAAAGCCTTGGCATTAATCGCCTGAGCAAGAAAATCGGCCGCTAATGCGTCCAAGGCAAAACCATCCAAGCCCTCGGCTGATAGCTGGTCGGTCAATCTACCAAGTGTTTCGAAAGTAGCAGGATTATCTGGGGCCTGAGTGCCATTAAATACCTGAGCATGAGAAGCATGACGCGTTTGAAGCCATACAACAATTAGGTTAGTCCCACTCGCACCACCAAGCTGTCTTATAAAATTCATACTGCCTGAACCACGAGCTAACTGATCTGGTTTTAACGCCTTAAATGCAGATGAGGTTAAAGAGGGAAGAATAAACGCAAGGCCAAAACGACTTACAATTGCAAAACTGGCAAATACCAAAAAGCTTGTATCAGCATCACCGAAACTCATTGCTAGAGCGCCAGCGGCAAAAAAGGCGAGGCCAATCGCAACCATGATATGGCCTGGCACTCGATCAGACATCCTTCCAGTTAATGGAAGGGCTGCCACCAATATTAGTCCAGCTGGCATTAACAACATACCGGCGCGGGTTGCTGTGTAACTCTGCACATCCTGCACAAAAACAGGAATTATGTAGCTAGATGCAAAGTTCCCTGCTCCAAATACAAAAGCGACGGCAACTGCAGACGAAAAACCTGGGTTTTTAAACAAATCAAGAGACAGAATTGGCGCTCTACTTCTGGCTTGCCAATATAAAAATGCACCGGCGAGAAGACCACCAACCAAGAGCTGACTTGCAATTTTATCTGAACCCCAGCCAAAACGTGGTCCTCCCGCAATTGCGTTCATTATGACGGCAAGTGCAACGAGCAAAAGGCCATATCCAGTCCAATCAAACGGAGGGCGCTTTGCATTATCTTTCTTGGTTGGCATGAAAATGATACCGCCAATAAAGGCAATAAAAACCGCTGGTAGCGGGAGTATAAACATTAAGCGCCAGGAAAATTCGTCGATCGCAATGCCTCCAACAGCAGGTCCTATCGCTGGAGCGAGAACCACACCAGAGCCAAAAATACCCATTGCAGTGCCGCGCCTATCTGGAGGAAAAACTTCAACAATTGAGACCATTACTAGAGGCTGAATAATTCCAGCCGCAGCTCCCTGAAGGACTCTACCAACAATTAAAGTTGGCATATTGTGGGCAGTTGAGCAGATCACTGCTCCAATCGTGAATAAAATAAGAGTTGAAAGAAAAGCACCTCGCTTGCCGAACGCGGCAACCATCCAAGCATTTAGAAGCTGACTTGCCGTCATGGTCGCAAGGAAGGCTGTTGCCATCCATTGGGCCTCATCTTGACCCACACCAAATGCTCCCCGGACTTCCGGGACAGCTACATTGACGATAGTAGCTGAAAGTACCATTGCGAATGCGCCAAAAAGGCCGGTTGCTGTCACCAACCAGCGATAAGAAGGGCCAAACCGAAGAAACAGTCCTTCCGTGCTCTCGTCTTTCGGTATCAACTCCTGCGTCACAAGCGCTTCCTTGAAGCAAATTTAATCATGGATACCCGTATGCTAAAGAATATCTCTATGATTAAAAGAAGCTTAAAACTGCTGATTATCTGCATGCTTTTAGCTTGGTGTGTTACTGCAACAGCTCAGGAGCAAAAAGTTATTTTTGGCGATTGGGCAAAGCTTTGTGAACCCAGGCCTGATAAATCTGATAGATGTTATCTTCTTCAAACAGTTCAGCAAGATGCTAAGACCATAATGGTTGTAGTGATTGCCCACTCCGCTGAGGGCGATCGCGTTGGTGCAATGATCGATGCGCCATTAGGACTTGATCTCCCAGCAGGATTAAAGGTCCAAGCCGCCAAGACAATTAAAACAATTTCTTTTGAACAATGTCTCTCTTCAGGCTGCAGAGCATTCATCACTCTAACAGATGATTTGCTAGAAATGCTCAAAAAAGGAAACACTTTTACTGTGACTGGTCGGATAGCAGATGGCGACGAAATAGAAATCCCTATTTCACCTAATGGTTTCAAGAAGGCTTTCGAAGGACTGTAGGCCAGTCTAAAGTTCCCCTCTGATACTTCTCCAGGGGGAAAATAATGATTTATGAATTGCGCACGTACACAGTGAAGCCCGGCTCTGCTCCTATCGTTGCCAAGAATGCTGGCACGATTTCTCGGAATATACGCGGGGATGATTATGGAAAACTCGAAGGTTATTGGCTCACCGAGGTAGGACCTCTCAACCAGGTAATGCATCTTTGGAGTTATAAAGATCTCAACGAAAGAGCAGAAAAAAGAAAAGCTCTCAGCGCAAACCCAAGTTGGAATAATGATTATCTTCCCAAAATCCGAGAGCACTTAGTTCGTCAGGACATACGACTTCTTAACTGCTATCGGACACCAATCGCTCCAAGCTCGGAAAATAATCTTTACGAACTCCGCAACTACAGACTACGCCCAGGCTCAATGAAGGTTTGGACTGATACTTTCCTAAAAGCCATGGAACATCGTGAAAAGTACTCAAAACTTGTAGGTCTTTGGGGCACCGAGGCGGGACAGCCAAACGAGGTTTGCCATATTTGGTCTTATCCTTCGTTTGAAGAACGCATGACGGCACGCAATGCAGCAGTTGCTGATCAGGGTTGGCAAGAATTTCTTAAATTCAGTGGACAACACATCGAAGAGATGTGGTCAACTCTTATGTTTCCAGCATCACATTCTCCTCTAAAGTAGAGTAAGAGCTCATGACAAGTTCATTAAATGACAAAGTGGTAATAGTTACTGGCTCCTCCTCTGGCATAGGTGCAGCTGTTGTCCGCCAATTAGCGGAAAAGGGATGCAATGTTGTCATCAATTTTTCGCGAAGCCAGGGACCTGCTGACGGTGTTGCGGAAGAGTGCAGAGCGCTTGGTGTCAAAACGTTAGTTGTTAAAGCTAACATTTCAGACGATGCGGACTGCAAACGGCTTGTGTCAGAAACTGAGAAAGCATTTGGCCGCATTGATGGTCTTGTTAACAATGCTGGCACAACAAAATTTGTGGCGCACAATGATCTCGACGGTCTTTCAGGAAAGGATTTCCTCGACATTTACCAAGTGAATGTCGTTGGAGCCTATCAAATGATAAGAGCTGCAGCTCCCATTTTACGAAATGATGGAGGTGGTTCAGTTGTGAACGTATCTTCAATAGCTGGGGTCATGGGCACTGGATCATGTATTGCCTATGCCGCCTCAAAAGGTGCCCTGAATACAATGACCCTAAGCTTAGCTCGCACGCTTGGCCCAGAAATTCGTGTTAACACGGTATGTCCAGGCTTCGTTCAGGGTGACTGGCTCAGAAATGGGATGGGGGCTGAGCGCTATGATGCGACAAAGGCCCACTTAGAGGCTACTAACCCTTTGCGTAGAGCCGGTGGGCCGGAGCATATGGCAGAGGCGGTAGTAATGTTTCTCGAAGCAGGCAAACATATTACCGGTGAGTTCCTTTTAGCTGATGGTGGGCAGCATCTTGGCGGCGCTCCAATCGGAATTCGATAGGGGAAAACTAATGACTGATCGTTTAAAAAATAAAGTTGCAATTGTCACTGGAGGTGCCTTTGGCATGGGGGCGGAGACAGCCAAACTCTTCGCGTCTGAAGGAGCAATTGTAGCTATTGCAGACATCCTAGAGGATGAAGGCCCGAAGCGGGTTGCAGAAATAGAGGCAGACGGAGGAAAAGCTCGTTTTTGGAAATTGGATGTAACAAATGATGATGCTTGGGCTGTTTTTGTCAAAGACGTCCTGTCTGCTTTTGGTCAGTTAGATATCCTTATAAATAATGCTGGAATTTCTGGCAGCGCTTTTGAGGATCCGTTTGATGAGGGAGCCTGGAGAAACTTGATGTCTGTCAATGTTGATGGTGTCTTTTATGGAATGAAACATTGCGTGTCTGCTATGGCCCAAAATGGGGGTGGCTCTATAGTCAACCTATCTTCAATTTCTGGTAATGTCGGTCAAAACAACATTCACCACGGCTACAATGCTTCTAAAGGCGCTGTCCGAACCATTACTAAGTCAGCCGCGGTACGCCATGCTCGGGAAGGTATACGTGTTAATTCGGTTCATCCTGGCCTGATGCCGCCGATGAGGACATCAGGAGCAACAGCTGATCCAGTAATTCGTGAAAAGATGCTTAAACGGGTACCAATGCGACGCAATGGTCGAGCGGATGAGGTTGCTAAGGCCTGCTTGTTCTTGGCATCGGACGATGCCAGCTACATCACTGGCTCTGAACTGCACGTTGATGGAGGTTATCTGGCAAGTTAAGCCTGTTGTCCTCGCCTGCGTTCTAAACGATCCAGCATCCTATCTATTTCTGCCCTATCGATAGAGGTTAGAGGGTAAGCTGGATCGCGCAGCGTAGGCGAGTCAATTAATCCTTGCCGTTTAAGAACATATTTCCGCGCAGCAAGCCCAACAATTGGCTGCGATTCATATCGTATAAGCGGCAAGTATGCCTCATAAAGATCAGAAGCTGAGTCAAAATCGTTTGCCCGACTTAGACGGTAGAGTTCCAGCAACATTTCTGGAAAGGCAAACCCGGTCATTATCCCTGCAGCTCCACGGGCTAATTCCAATTCCGTGAACAGGGCATTGTTTCCCACAAACACAGCGGGCTTAAGAGCAAGTGCCTCAATGGCATCAATCAATCGTGTCAGTTTATCGAGACCTGGATTGTCCTCCAACTTCACCATCTCAACTGTCTCGAATTCAGAAAAAAGTTTTAGAAGACCGTCAACGCTCACATTGACGCCAGACGCTGGCGGATAATCCTGAATACATATCGGTATTTGACCACCAAGTTTATTTGTAAGGTTAGCAAAATAGTTGAACACTGCATCGTCATTCTGCAGGCCCGATTTAGGTGAAATCATCAGACCTGCAGCACCTAATGCCATAGCTGTTTCACCCAGGCTAACTACTACCTCATCATTAGGATTGGAGGCACCCACTATCAATGGTATCTGACCGTCTACTAGGTCAAAGATACGACGCATTAACTTATTAGATTCACTTTCTGTCAGTTTAGCGCCCTCGCCCATAACCCCCATGATAGTCAGACCCTGTACGCCTAAACTCATGTAATGGTTAACAAGACGCTCCAAACTAGCTTCATCGATGTTTCCATTCGTATCAAATGGTGTTGGCATGACTACTACGACACCAGTCATATCACGCACTTTGCTTCTCCATTACAGCTGAAATTTCTTTTCTTGATGACCCGACGACGAGGAAGTCCTTATCATAACTTGACCGCACGACCCGTGTTAGCAGCTTCTGCTATAGCCAGAGTTGCAGCTAGAGTTTTTAAACCTTCACGCCCTGAAACAACCGGCTCAGCATCTCCGCGTATTACATCAGCAAAATTTGTCATTTGAGGGATGTATGGATCTTGAGCTTGATAGGGGAGCTTGTCCTCTAGAAGTGGAGTCAGCCAACTTTCGGCCCCTTTGAGATGAGTTCTTAAGCACAGAGATGGGACCGCTAAACTACCTAATGTTCCCGCAATGAATAAACTATCTGCATTAGTTTTTGGGAAGTCCGGATTTTCTCCAGACGTCCACTCCCAAGTCCAGGGAGCCGAAGCAGTGTCTGATAGAGTTAGGGTTCCAAGTGCCCCCGAGGAGAAACGAAATACTGCTGCAGTGGTATCTTCTACTTCAAACCCACGCACGGCATTAGAAGAAAATGCCTGCACTTCGGCGATATTGCCTAACAACATTCTCAAACTATCGACTTCGTGAATAGCATTAATCAAAATTGGGCCACCACCAGGGCGCCTACGCCAAGCAGGATCGTGATAGCCTTTTGGTTTATGCGTCATCCAAAGTGAAGACGCACTTACGATCCGACCGAGAGAACCTTCATGTACTGCCCTCGCGGCCGCTTGCATTATCGGATTATGTCGGCGGTGATGCCCAACAAGGATTGGAACATCCGCTGCTTCGGCAGCATCGATCAGGCGGTGTGCATCCTCCAGCGAGTCAGCAACAGGCTTCTCTACGAGGATTGGCAACCCCGCTTTGATGCAAGTTAGACCTATCTCAAGGTGAGTTTGATTGGGCGTGGAAATGACAACCCCGTCTGGCCTAGCCTCAGCAAGCAAGGCTTGCACCGAAGAGAAGTGTTGAGCTTCAGGAGCAGCGCGCTTAGCAGCATCTAAATCTGGATCTGCTACACCCACAAGCTCATAATTGCCTTCATTAGCTAACAGCACTGCGATATGTTTTTTCCCAATTAAGCCCGCTCCCAACACACCAATCCGTACGACGCTCAAACATTATCTCCTTCTCTCAACTTACCTACCTTGAAAATTAACTGCCTATTTTGGACTGGTTTAATTAGCCGATTTAAACCAATCTTTCGATGCCAGACTGCAGCCTGTCGTTAGGTTTCATCTTTGGCAAGGCTCAAGGGGTAAGGCATCTAATGTCCAGCGCATCAAACGGAAAAGTAAAACTGACTGCAGAAGAAGGTCAAATGCTAGCTGAAGCAGCTATGAAAGGTGCAGGCTATGCTCAAGATGAAGCTCGCATTCTAGCAGAACACGCGATGGACGCTGCACTATCAGGTTACGAGTATTCTGGACTACCAAAACTTCTGAATGTGGTTGACGACCCACATTTTAAGGATGACCGAAGACCTATTACCATCGTTAAAGACAACGGAGCCGCTGTACTTGTTGATGGGGGGTGGGAAAATGGAATGGTTGCTGCCTATCGTGCATCTGAAATTGCAATAGAGCGCGCTGATACAAACGGCCTATCGATTGTATGCCTTGGCAATACTTGGATGACAGGACGAAGCGCCCTCTACTGCGAGATGATTGCGAAAGCAGGTTTCGTAGCTATGCATACCGTGTCTGCCCCATCATGGGTAGCTCCCTTTGGCGGTGCTGCTCGTTCACTTGGCACAAACCCAATAGCCTTTGGTTTTCCCACATCAACCGACCCTCTGGTGATTGACATGGGAACCTCCGCATTCATGGGGACAGACCTACAATTTCGTGAACGCATTGGCGCTACCTTGCCCGAAGGTGTTGCCATTGGACCAAATGGTGAGCCAACTATAAATGCCAGCGAAGCAAAGGAAGGTGCCCTTCTCCCGTTCGGTGGTTCTACTGGAGGTTATAAAGGATTTGGACTAGCTCTAGCTATGGATGCAATTGGTGCTTTAGCGGGCGGCATTAGACCCGAAAATACACAGACTGGGTACTTATTTATTGCAATCAAACCAGATCTATTCATGCCATTGGAAGATTATCGCCGCGAGGTTTCAAATAGAATTAAAACCATCAAAGCGACACCGCGCCAACCCGGAATAACTGAAATTCGAATTCCTGGAGAACGCAGCATGCATGAGCGGGCTAAGCGTCTTAAAGAAGGTATAGAGATAGAGAGAAAAATCTATGATGCACTTCAAAACTTAGCTGCAGGAAACCTCAACCACGGTGGTTAAAATAATTACAGAAACTAAAGGGTTATGACAAAGGAGTATAAGCAATGAGTAGTAATAGTGATCTAGTGATAGCACTCGACAAAGAACGTATGGATGCAATGGCAGCGAGTGACACTGAAAAGCTGCAAAAAATTATCTGTAAAAACCTAATCTATACCCATTCTTCCGCCCGCTTAGATACGAAGGATAGTCTAATCGGTAATATGAAATCTGGCGCTACAGTTTATGAGTCGGTAGTGCCATCAGAAGTTAAAGCGCAAGAACTTGGGAAGAATGTTGTAGTGCTAACTGGAAAAGCACAGATATCCGTCAACTCGGGCGGTAAAGCCCTCAAATTTGGTGTTCGCTTTACAGATGTATGGGAAAACCAAGATGGTCAGTGGCGCATGGTTGCTTGGCAGTCGACCAAGACAACGGACTAGTCGGAGAGAATAATGCGCATTCACAATCTTTATGTCGACGAGGATGGTGAGACACACTTTCGGGATATAGAAATTGAATGGAAAAACCAAGGACGGGGAGGAAGAACTTCTGAGACTTTTCCCGCCACCGGGATCATTTTCCGAGAGACACCAGGCGATTATGACTATGAATGGCACCATGCTCCACGCCGTCAATATATTATTAATCTGGACGCAGGGGTATCTATTCAAGCCAGTGATGGTGAGACACGGATTATAGAAGCAGGCGAAGTCATTTTAGTTGAGGACACGCACGGGAAAGGACATTTCTCGAAAGCACTGAATGGCAAACTTCGCCACTCAATTTTCGTACCAATCGACTAGGAAGGAATTACCATGCAATTTGGAGTAGGCTGCGGCTACATCAACAAATTAGATTTTGTTGTAAACGCTGAAAACCTGGGCTTCGACTTTGCATGGTTTCCCGACACACATCTTATTCGATCAAATATTTGGGCCACGATGGCAGCCGCAGCGTTACAAACAAAAACACTGAGGCTTGGCTCTGGGCTAGCCATTCCTGGTCTTAGGCTAGCTCCAGTAGCTGCCAATGGGATTGCAACAATAAATCGCTTAGCTCCTGGCCGTTGTTTCTTTGGAGCTGGTACCGGTAATACCGCTATGCGCTCGATGGGCCAGAAACCAATGAAGGTTAAAGAATTCGAGACATATCTGAGGACAGTTAAAAGCCTGTTGGCGGGTGAAGAGGTAGACTACAAGCTGAACGGCACAAGCCACCCTATTAAGTTCCAAAGTCTAGAACTCGGCTACATTAATATTGAACAATACATTCCCCTCATGGTGGGAGCATTCGGTCCGAAAGCACAAGCACTAGCCGGAGAAATTGGAGACGGCCTTATCACAGGCATTCCCCGAGGCGGGTCAATTCCATCGGCTCTAACCAATGTAAAGAGAGGATTAAAAAAAGCTGGGCGCTCCGGAGATCATTTCCAAACATATGCCTTGGTGAATATGCTGATGTTGGAAAAAGGCGAGACACTCAGATCTGACCGAGTGATAGAGCTAATTGGACCATCAATTATGGCAAACGTGCATTATCTTGTTGATTTTGTGGCTGAAACAGGAAATTCACCTCCAGACTATGTGATGCCTATTTGGGACGAATACATGGAGTATCACATGGCCAAGCAGGCCGAGACCCGACAGCAAGAAATGCATGCTGCTCATTACAGCCACCTTGGCCCTGATGAAGCTAGATTCATCACTCCCGAAATGATCAAAAATTTTTGCATTGCAGGTCATCCAGAAGAAATTATCGAGCAACTGGAGACCCTGGAGAAGCAAGGTCTCGATGCCATCGTATTCAATACCCCTGTCGATACTATGTTTCAGCAAATAGAAGATTTTTCTAAGAAAGTAATTTCAAGGATTAAAAATTAATCAAAGGTTTAGGTAGGATTTTCTTATTCTTGTAAGCATCTCTCTTCACACCAGGAGAGATTTGCAGTCTGAATATTGGAGCCTCTGTTCTAAGGAGGTCTCCGCACCTCCATCAGTATGGTTACGCCTCATGATACATCGGGAGTTTAACTCGTGAATTTTCTGGATTTTACAAACAAACACGTTCTAGTAACCGGTGGATCAAGTGGCATTGGGAACGGCATAGCTCGAGCCTTTAGGGATGCAAGTGCCCAAGTGACAATTACTGGGACCCGCGCAGCCTCAACTTACGAAACAGACATACGGGAAATGGAATTTTTACAAGCTGATTTGGGAGATGATACTGCTGTTCAGCAAGTCGCTGACCAAGTTGGCCCGATAGACATCCTCATCAATAATGCTGGAATGGTCGCTTACAAGCGAAAAGAATTTCAGACTGAAACCTTCCGCCGCGTAATCGACGTTAATCTAACCTCAATGATGACCTTATCAGAGTTATTAAGACCACGTCTTGCGGAAGCTACCGGCGCAATAATCAATATAGCCTCACTCACGAGCTTTTTTGCGTCCTCAGGCAATCCCGCATATGGCGCAAGCAAAGCTGCTATCGTTCAATTAACAAAATCATTAGCGGTTGCATGGGCCTCTGATGGCATCCGAGTCAACGCCATCGCTCCCGGATGGATTGCTACAAACATGACTGAAGTATCCCAGAAGCGAGAGACTATAAACAATGAAATCTTGCGCCGAACACCAGCTGGTCGCTGGGGGCAACCAGAAGACGTAGCGGGTGTTGCTCTTTTTTTAGCTTCACCCTTGGCAAGTTACGTTACTGGCGAAACAATAAGCGTGGATGGTGGTTTTTCCTGCTCGATCTGAAATCAAAACTCAGGAGGATTTGGAAACATGGAAGTAGGTTTACAAATGATCTGCGCAACATATGGTTGGGATAATTGCTCCGACCAGCAAGCGTATGATGAAGAACTTAAATTAGCGTTGCTAGCCGCCGACTTAGGCTTTAATTGCCTTTGGGCTGTCGAACATCACCATCACGATTACTCATTTTGCCCGGACAACCTTCAACTTATGGCATATCTCGCCGGTCAACGCCCAAACGTGGACGTTGGAACCGCGGCAGTAATCCTGCCGTGGAATGATCCTCTTCGGGTAGCTGAAAAGGTTTCGATGCTAGATCATTTTACAGAGGGACGCCTCCGATTTGGTGTTGGGCGAGGTCTCGCGCGTAGAGAGTTTGAGGCATTTCGCGTGTCAATGGACGAAAGTCGAACACGCTTTGATGAAGCTGCTGCTATGATAGTAGATGCCCTCGAAACCGGCTGGATGGAAGGAAAAGGACCTCACTACAAGCAACCACGCGTTGAAATACGCCCAAGGCCACGTTTCCCAATAAGGGATCGTTTGTATGCTGTTGCTTCTAGTGACGACTCAGTTGTTTCAGCAGCAAAGCTGGGCGCCCATATGGTAATGTTTGCTGATCGCCCTTGGCCATCTAGGCTTCCGGCAATTCAAAAACATCGCGAACTCATTCCAGAGTATTTTCCGGGCATGCCGCCTCCGAGACCACTAATTGCAGATTTTTGTGTTTGTACTCCCTCAATGGATGGAGCAGAGGAACTCGCCCGTAAATATATGGGGCCTTTCGTGCTATCAAACTTCGAACACTATGAACTTCTTGGCGAGCATTTTTCTACGGTGAAAGGCTACGACGCCTATGCCGCAAAAGTAAAAGTTGCAAAGGAAGTAGGGATAGATGGAATTATTGATGGTTTTATGCAAGCTTCTGTCTGGGGCACGCCTGACCAGGTACTAAAAATGCTTGAAGAGCGACGCGATCTTATTGGCGACTTTGAATTGGCAACAAGCTTCCGCTTTGGCGGAACACCGTATGAAATAGCGGAACAGTCTCTAAAACTTTACGCGAAAGAAGTTTTGCCTGTTGTTCAATCATGGCAGGCAAACAGCGCAAAGGTGGCGGCAGAGTAATTGTTACTTTGTGTTCCCCCAATTATCTTTGCTGTAGTTGCGTTTCGAGCAGAGATCTTGGGGGAACAAGGACAAAATTAATAAAATTTATTTTGGCGACCAACCATACGCCTTTGCAGCTGCACCCCCCATTAGCATTTCTCTGTCACTATCAGAAAGGCGCGTTGTTTCGATGAAAGGTTTAACCCCGTCTTCATAAGAGACAACAGCATGCGCACGGGTCCAATCAGTTCCCCAGAGGCATCTATCCATTCCCCAAGTATCAAATATTTGGGCCAATGGATCCCAAATATCACTGAAATTAGGCGCTCCTTCCTTAGATAGGGTACATGCTCCACTAATTTTTATGACTACATTCTTGCGGCTCGCAAGCGACAACACCGCATCTAAATCAGCCCAGGGGTTTTCAGGCACTGGAGGCGTTCTAGGCTGCAAAATACCAATGTGGTCGATAACAAAGCGAGTATTGGGATAGCTATCAACCATCGCAATTCCTTTATCGATTTCACCCCAACACAGCATGTTTACTGGAAGGTCGTTCTTTGCAGCGGCATGCATTGCGACTGACATTCCAGGATTGTCGGGACTGAATTCAGGTCCATGTGTCAGCATTACCCGAATACCTACAGCACCAGGCTGATTTTTCCATTCATCAACCACCTCACCTACGTTGCCCTTCGTGGTATCTACCGGCTTAACCAATGCAAACTTATTTGGATGCTGTTTTTGGACCTCGACAGCATAGCTAGCGTCGAACCTATAAAGCGAAAAGGCCGATACAAATATTGCTCCGTCCACTCCAACAGCATCCATTGCCTGGACCATCTCATCACCAGTTACGTGAGGCGGCCAATTGGGCACTGTGTTCCAGGGACGTGCGGGAGTATTCGCTTCGTAAGCATGAATTTGGCTATCAATAATCGTCATTCTTTCCTCCTGACACCTTATGGTTTTGTCCGATTTTATCGCTATGACCGTGACTTGTCTTTCAAGAAACTTGGCTTCTGAACCAGCCAAACACCTAGCGTGGCAGCGAGAAGCCCAACCAACGCCTCCCAAGCAAGGGTCTCTCCTAAGATGATAAAAGCAAGTACGGCCGCTGTACCTGGGGTAAGATAGAAATTCGCTGCAACCTTGCCGGCTGCACCATGGCGCAACATTAGAAGATAAAGTCCCATTGCCCCTAACGAAACACCAACAGTTAGGTAAGCAAAAGCAATGATACTTGCTTGAGTAAATTCAATCCTAGGCTCTTCTGCCACCAGCATTATAAAAAAACAAAAGACTGCAGAGGCAGCCATCTGCAAGGAATTTGTAGCCAACAAAGGTAGCCCTCGAGCTACACGGGCGTGCCAAAGCGTGCCTAGAGTTAACGACACCACGCCAACTAACGCAGCCATTATTCCAGTGCCGGCGTCTAGGGTTATGTAGTCGATACCGACCACAAAAGAGACACCAATAATTCCAAGCACAAAACCTACCCACTGCGATGGCTTAAAATGCTCGCCTAAGATTGGGCCCGACAGCGCTGCTGTCAGCAATGGAGTCAAAGATCCAATAAGAGCAACGTTTGCCGCTGGAAGCTCAAGCATTGCAGTAAAAAACAAGCCTAAATATAGCCCATTCATTAGGATTCCAGCACCAACAACACCCACCCAACGTTCTTTGTAAGCTCGCCAATCAGGCTCATTCTCTTTAATTAGCAAGGCAAGCGCAGCAAGTAGCATAGCGGCTACAAAAAACCGGCACGTCAAAATGGCCCAAGGCGTAAAATCTGGCAGACCACCTCGCGCAGCAACAAAAGCACCACTCCAAATCAACACAAAAATAAATGGAGCTAAACGCAAAAGCATGGATAAGACCAATACAAATGAACGGGGTTTGAGAGAGCTAACCTAAAGCAATTCGAGTTGTCGTAAAGCAACTCTTGCAGCGCGAGTTGTTGGAGATCACACTAGCCATAATCAGGTCTTTATCGAATTGGTGCGGCACCCTTGTCAGAAAAGCAAAGCCACTTTGTTCAGGGACAATTATCTGGTCACTTAATGGGACTGTTCGTAGCCATTACTTTTGGAAGTGCCTATCCGGTTGGCAAACAAGTTGTCAGCACGGTCGATCCACTTTCTTTTTCCTGCTTAAGATATCTAATTGCTGGATCTTTGATGCTTCTATTGGCAAAAGGGTTTGGCCAACGCGTAAGAGTATCGGCAAAAGATGCATTAGCTCTTGGGTGCTTAGGCTTACTTGGCTACGGGATATTTCAGGGAGTTTGGGGTATTGCACTTCAATACACGACCCCTTCAAAAGCTGTAATTTTGATAGCTACAACTCCAATATTTGGTGCAATCTTCTCTCGGCTCGCGGGACAAAGTGTTGGCAAACTAATCTGGGTGGGTGCTGTAGTAGCATTCGCCGGGGTATATTTAGTGGTAAATAATGGATTCAATCCTCGGGGTACCAGCATCACCAGCTCCACTATCGGCGATATACTTTTCGTTATGATTGCGGCAGTCTGGGCACTCTTTGGACTTCTCTCCAGGCCTTACGTAGTACGACTAGGAGCATGGACAACAACCGGTTGGGCAGCAATTTTCGGAGCATTGCTCCTATTACCTCTAGCTTGGCCTGGTATTACAGATGGTTCTTGGGGCCAGATCGATTTAGAAGTAGGTCTTGGATTTTTACACTTAGCGTTAATCGTTGGATGCCTTGGCAATGCTGCATGGTCTGGGGGACTTGGCCGTCTTGGTCTCCCAAAAATGGTTCTCTATCTTTATCTATCGCCAGTATTTGGCGCTGCGTTTTCAGCCATTTTTCTTGATGATTTTCTGGCGCCAATGCAAATTTTTGGAGCCGCAATGGTCATAGGTGGAGTAGCTCTTGGTCAAACCACTGGCGTCATCTTTAAACGGAGGCCTGCAGGAACAGGAGCCTGAATTTTTTATTACCTAAAAAAATCCGCCCGAGGCAATTTACCTCGAGCGGATAACGAGTGAGTAATACTTAGTGTCTTAAGCACCCCAAGGAGTTATTGCTTCCTTAAGCTGCTTATATCCCTCTAAGAAACCCGGCCTGGTATCAGTGTAAATTTTATCAAACTTTGCCAATGCATCGTCGAGATAAGCTTTAACAGCTGCATTACCAGGGTTTGCATCTAGATATGCATCACGGATTAGTACGAAGTGAATTCGAGGGTCATAGGGCTGCTTTGTGCCTCCCATGCTCTCATCACCATCTAAAAGCCTGAGCAACATGGCATCGGCTGACCCTAAAGTCTGCTCATGAATGGGTGGGCCAGACATGCGATGCATGACACTAGTCATGTCACGACCATTACCGGTAGTGTAACCCATATCGCTCCATAAGTTACTCATCCGCTTGTCGTTTCCAACATGCTTTAGAACCATGTCTCCGAACGCACGTAACGGATCTGAGATATCAGCCATAAGATCAGTTAATCTGTCACCATCCAGGTCAGTAGCAAGAACAATTGTGTCTTGCTTATTGATCAAATCCCAAATCAAGATCCCGTAATTGGTATCAGAGATATGTTGCTCAATTTTGCCTGTCCACTGGTCCATACCATCGAAAAAGCCATCAGGTAGGAGAGCCACAATCGCGTCAATACGATCCTTATGCTCTACATATGGGTCGACTGCATACTTTCGACCAACATCCATTTTAGTTTTGGACAACATGAAGGAGTGCAAACCAGCATTGATACCATCTTCCATAGCCTGGGTTGGTTTCATTGCAACGCGGCCAACACGGCCAGTATCATTTACCATCTTTAAGAAAAGACGGTTTGCATATGCCATTTGAACACCTGGAGAATTCATCTCTGAGTGGACGATCCCTGACTTTGGATCAACGTTGAACTTAGCTCTATCCTGAGAATAAGGAAGGCAGGGCATACAGCGTACAGCGGTAATCGGCCCGTATGGGCGTACGTTGCAGTACACACCAGCTTGCGTACGCAAAGGTGCATTACCAGACTTACCCATAACAACAACTTTTCCGCCGTTGCCGTCATTGACGTATGCATCACCGGCCGTCGACCATTTGATCGAGGTGACAGGCATGTTCCCAAACCAAGCCAGAGGCTCTAGCTTCTTATCATGACGGATCTGAGACCACATTGGGACTGCATAGAACGGCAATTGCAATATATCTATTGCAGCAATTGTCCCAAGTAGGGCATATGCATCCGTTAATGAGTGAGCAACAGGCTCAGCTTTACCATTATGGTTTCCACCCTTCCAGATTATAGCATCTGGATAGCCATCAGGCCGCACATCCGCCGGCTCAAAAAGATTACCAAGTTCGCCCAGAAGGTCACCACCATCGGCTTCCGTACGAGCAATTTTCATAAGATCAATCATAAGATCCTGCTTCCGTCACACGTTTCGATTCATTTGAAGAGGCTGGCCCTGAGACACAGCGCTGATTCCAGGGCCGCACAATGCCGCCAACGGAGGCCTACGTAAAGATGGTAATCGGTTTAAGACCCCCGAAAATCCGATCTTTGACAACATTCTAGACAAATATGAGCGGCAAATAACTGTAAACGGGCAAAAGTTAGCTAGTAAATCCTGTCAACAATGGTCGGAGTGGCAGGATTTGAACCTGCGGCCCCTGCCTCCCGAAGACAGTGCTCTACCAGGCTGAGCTACACTCCGTTACGCGAGGCGCGCGGTTTAGCGTCTAAGTATTAAAGTCGCAAGGTTGCCCATAAATACTCAGTCGCGCCCAAAGATATTTTTATTATCGCGCCCTAGCGTTGGAGGAGATTTACGCATCGGAGGTCTAGTTCCATTGATAGAAAGCGGAAGACCTAAGAGGCGGAGTGATTGATCATCGGGTGATGATTGAACCAGGGCAAGTGCTGCTGTCTGTGGACAATTTGCAACCTCCTCAACGTTGCGAATTGGACACGCTGGTACCCCTACAGCGTCGAATTTAGCCACCCATGACAGGACATCATCTCTAGCAAGTTCTGCCTCAATCATTGGAACCAAGTCAGCTCGTCTAGCCACACGATCTGCATTTTTCGAAAATTTTGGGTCCTCAGACCAATCGGATCGACCAAGTACCGCGGCCGCTTTAGCAAACAAGGCGTCGTTTGCTGCTCCTATCATGAGATGACCATCTCTAGCTCGAAATGCCTGATACGGCGTAATATAGGCGTTGCCAGAGCCTTGCTTACCTTCAGCCTTACCTGTTGCCATATAAGAAGCAAGGTGAATTGATATCCAGCTCAGGGCCGTCTCATACAACGACAGATCTATAACACCACCTTCCCCAGTTCGCGCGCGCTCTAACAAAGCTGCCTGAATTGATATTGCAGCCCACATGCCTGTACCAATATCATTTATAGAGGCGCCAGCGCGCATTGGTGGTCCACCAGGCTCACCCTGAACACTCATCAATCCGCCATAACCCTGCATCAACACATCATAACCTGGCTTACCAGCCATTGGCCCAACCGCTCCATAAGCACCAATATTGCAATAAATAAGAGCTGGTTTTTCACTTCGAAGAGTATCAGCGTCTAGACCAAATTTCTCTACAACCCCGGGCCTCAAATTTTGTATAACAGCATCTGCGTGTTCGAAAATCAGTTTTTTCAAATCACAAAGTTGGTTGGGGTCAGTAAAGTCAACAGTTACTCCATCCTTAGACCGGTTAAGAGCTTGATAGACGATGCTGCTATCATCTTTAACAGGAGGCCAATGGCGCGCAGCATCACCCCTTTCTGGGTCCTCAACCTTGATCACCCTTGCCCCTAACTCAGCCAAAATTTGGCCTCCTACGGGGCCCGCAACATTATGACCAAGTTCAACTATAACGAATTCAGAGAGAGGTGATATCGAAGTCATTTTAGGATGATCTCCTTCAACTGTTCTTAATTACTCTGTCGCCTGTGCGAGACGTTCTTCTGCCATCTCATCGGCGATTTCATTGGTAGCTCGCCCGTCATTTTCAGCCCGGGTGAAAATTTCTTCTAAAGTAGCTTCTATTCTTCCAACAGCAGCGAGAGCTCCAACTCGATCATAAGTCCCCGTCGCTCTGTCTTCGAAGGCTATATTTATAATTCCACCAGCGTTGATCGCATAATCGGGAGCATAAAGGATGCCTCTGTCTCGAATTAATTTACCGTGATCAGAGGTAGCAAGTTGGTTATTAGCAGAACCAGCTATTACGCTTACCTTTAGTTGGGGAATTGTTTCGTCTTGAAGGACGGCGCCAAGTGCGCATGGCGCGAATACATCAGCATTAACATTGTATATTTCATCAACAGACACTGCCTCAG
>VMCJ01000027.1 GCA_008081395.1 Rhodospirillales bacterium
CTGTTAATTGAAACCGACTCCCCATTCCTTGCTCCAACTCCAATGCGTGGCAAACCAAATGAGCCAGCATATGTAGTCCATACGGCTAAGGTGCTTGCTGATTTAAAAGGGATTTCAATAGAAACATTAGCCCAGACAACCACAGAAAATTTCACGCGTCTCTTTCCGAAAGCAGCTGAGCTCGCAAAAGCATGAAAGTGAGGATTTTAGGCGCCGGAGCATCATCCGGTGTCCCGTATGTGTCTGGTGATTGGGGACGATGCGATCCAAGCGAGATAAAAAATAAGAGAAGTAGAGCAAGCATACTTATTGAGAGTAACGGCCAACGAATTGTTGTCGATACTGGTCCAGATTTCCGTGCACAGTTCCTTGAGGCAGGCTCAGGTCCAATTGATGCTGTTATTTATACTCATGCACACGCGGATCATGTTCATGGAATAGATGATGTTCGACACATTAACTCAATGATGAAGAAGGAAATTCCGGCATTTGGGTACGAGGAATGCCTGACAGAAATTGCACGCAGATTTAATTACGTCTTTAAGCCAGTAGAACCAAGTCAAGGTTGGTTTAGACCTGCAATGATAGCACATCCCATTGAAGACGGTGCAGTGTCCATTGGCACATCTAATCTACAGGTATTTGAACAGGACCATGGCGTTTGTAGGACCGTTGGCCTTCGAATTGGACAAATTGGTTATTCCACGGACGTTGTACGTCTGAATAACGCGGCACTTGATACGTTAAAGGGTATAAAAACTTGGATAGTTGGATGCTTGAGGCGCGAGGATCATTTTGTGCACGCAGGGCTTAGTCAGGTGTTGAGATGGGCGGATGTTATAGGACCAGAACGCGTAATCCTGACTCATATGAATGCTACGATGGATTATGCTGAGTTAAGTGCGGAATTACCATCTGGGGTTGAGCCTGGATATGATGGCTTAGAGATATTTGAATAATTTCCCATAATATATCTTATCGGACTTACATATATAGCAAGCGGAACTTTATCTTAGTCTTCCCCTCGCCAAATTTTCCTGCGATCTTTAAGAAAGTTGCACGAAACAGCGGAGCCCAAAATCTTGGCATACGAAACGATCCTTTATGAAGAAGATGGCCCCATCGCTTGGATAACACTCAACCGACCTGATCATGGCAATATGTTTAACCAAAGGATGTGTCATGAACTAAGAGATTGTATGAATGAAATTCGCCGGGAAACCCGCACCCGTGTTGTTGTATTAACTGGTTCTGGAGATCGCTTCTTTTGCATTGGTGGAGAAAAAACCGGTCTAGAAGATACACTTCTCTACCCAGGTGTTTTGCCAACTCTTGAAATTTATGAATCTATTGAACGGCTTCAGAAGCCTGTAATTGCGAGTGTTAATGGATATGCAGTTGGTGGTGGCAATGTTCTTCAAGTAGTATGCGACCTCACAATTGCTAAGGAGTCTGCAGTCTTTAGGCAAGTTGGTCCAATGATGGGGTCGTTTGATGCTGGTTATGGAACTTGGAAACTTGAAGACCTTGTAGGATCCAAGCGAGCCAAAGAAATGTGGATGTTGAATGACAGGATTTCAGCATCTGACGCAGCAGAGAGAGGCTTAATTAATCGTTGTGTTCCAGACGATAGCCTTCGTGAAGAGACACGAAAGATGGCGTTAGCAGTGTCAGAACGTGGGCCTTTTGCATTAGCAGCAATCAAGCACGCGTTCCTGGCGCGTCATGGCGGCGTTGCTGGTCTATCTAGAGTAACGCATGACCTACTTCTTCGGCCATTCTTGGACACCAAAGAGTCAAAGGAACTAGGTAGTAGTTTTAGAGAAAAACGGAAGCCTGATCCTTCAACTTTCGGACATTAAAAGAATGCCTCCACGCCCCGTTGGCCCCCTCCTCTCATTACATCACCCTGAAGTAGCTCAGACCTATTATAAGCAGGGTCTTTGGACCTCTGAAACTTTTAATGATGCCCTTGAAAGACACGCAAAAACGAGGCCCAACGCTTTTGCAATTCGTGATTCCTCGAGGCGATTAACGTGGAGTGATTTTGCCGAGCTTGTTCGACGTTATGCAGGACATATGGCAGCTAAAGGGCTGGCGCCAGGAGAACGTGTTGGGATTAGGCTCTCCAATCGTGTTGAAAGTGTGGCGTCATTCTTAGCTGCAGCAAGAATTGGAGCGGTTGCAAATCCTTCACTACATCAGAATTATGTAACAGAGGATGTCATTTCTCTTCTGAAAAATATTGGTGCCAAACTTCTAATTACAGAGGATAATTTTGGTGTTGATAGTGGAAAGACAGACCTAGCGGAGGAAGCAAGAAAAATAGAAGGAATGCGGCATATTTTTCGTATTCCAGCTGGTAGGGACAGTGGTGGCCAATTAGATGTTCAAATATCTGAACCTAACCGTTCCGATAGCCCAGATGCAGTATGTTATTTAGCCTTCACCTCAGGGACTACAGGACATCCCAAAGGGGTTATGCACTCAACAAACACGCTAATGGCGAATGCGAGGGATTTAGTGCGTGATTGGGGGCATACGGAAAATACGATTTTACTAAGTTTATCTCCCCTAACCCACCACATTGCATGGGTAGCCGTATCTCAAATAATGGATTGCGGCGGTGAATTGGTGCTTAATGATCCACCAGATGGAATGACTGCGCTGGAATGGATGTTAGAAACCCAAGCAACCTACGTGATGGGCGTCCCCACACATGCGATGGATGTTCAGGCAGAAGCTCACCGCCGCGGCCTGGAAAAGCTTGGTAACGTGTCAGTATTTTATATGGCTGGCGCGCAAATTCCTCCAGCGGTAGCAGACAGATTTCGAACACTGGGCGTACTACCGCAAAATGTTTATGGCATGAGTGAAAACTCGTCTCACCAATACACTCTCCCTGCCGATCCAGACAAGGTAATTACTAATACCTGCGGTCGTGGCGGACCGGCCTATGAAATTAAGATTGTGGACCAAAGCGATCCTGATAAAGAAGTAAAAGATGGAGAAATTGGGCAAATTGCCGGTCATGGTGCTTGCCTTATGTTAGGATATTTTAATAACCAGAGCGCTACTGAAGCATCATTTAACCGACATGGCTGGTTTTTATCCGGTGACCTTGGTCGTATTGATCAAGATGGGAATTTAATAGTTACCGGTCGCTTGAAGGACATAATAATTCGCGGTGGGCATAATATTCACCCCGCCAAAGTTGAAGACATTGCTGTCTCCCATCCCTCAATTGCAAAAGCAGCAGCTTTTGCTGTTCCAGATGAGCGGTTAGGAGAGAAGGTTTGTCTTGCTGTAATGCCCTCTGGGGTTGAAGCTATTCCAGAAGCAGAACTTATTCTGGAACACTTAGCTGTAGGAGGACTTTCTCACTATGATATGCCGGAATATTTTTTGATTTTAGACGCCTTTCCTCTGACAGCTTCTGGAAAAATCTTGAAGCGTGAGCTCGTTGAAATGCTTAAGCGTGGTGAAATCTCTCCCAAACAATGTCGATATAACAGACCTCAATGAATACCTTTTACTTATTGGGTAATTGACATTGGAAATGTGTGATATCCACGAGCCCTATATTATATATTTTTAGATTAGCACTTGATGGCAAATTATTGAAAATATTAACTTTTCCGCCGAAGATTCCAATCTCTGCCGTTAAAGTCCCAATAAGCTAACTGTTTTCCTTCTTCCATCCACTGCCGCCATCTTCCCCGTGCTTTATCACGTGCCGGAGGATCCTGCGCATCGAAAAGATAGACGCATTTTTCATAACGTTGCCAATTACTTGGCATAGCGTCATCTATCATAATGAGTTTTGAGCGTGGGTCTTCTGTTTCAGTGACAGAAATCCAAACAGGGTGCTCGTTGGATTCACCATCACCTTTAGCTCCGTGTGGAACAAAGCTTGTCGGTTCGAAAGTCCATAACCCACCATCTAGTTCGGCTACACGCTCCTGGTCTGCACACAAGACCATTACATGACCAAGTTGATCTTGAGATTCCAGATAATGACCAAGAGCTAAAAATAGTGGACGGCCATCAGAATTAAGAAATGCTACTTGACCTTGTCCATTATTCATACAAATCGCCTAACTTTCATAGTCTTGAGCTATCAATCTATCTAACAAACGAACTCCAAAGCCTACCCCACCTTTTGGGGTGGTTGGTTTGGCTTGGTTGGTCCATGCAACACCCGCGATATCAAGATGGGCCCAAGGAGTGTTATTGGTAACAAATCTTTGAATAAATTGCGCAGCCGTAATACTTCCTGCCTCTCGCCCACCCACGTTTTTCATATCCGCAACGCTAGAGGAAAGCTGTTTGTCGTATGCGTTGTTGAGCGGCATACGCCAAACTGTTTCACCGGAGGCTCTCCCTGCACTGTCTAATTTTTGAGCTAAATCATCATTATTGGAAAACATTCCGGCATGAACGCTGCCAAGCGAAATGATAATTGCTCCAGTGAGGGTTGCTAGGTCAATTATTGCAGAGGGATTAAATTTTTTCTGAGCATGCCAAATTGCATCAGCCAGTACGAGCCTACCCTCGGCATCAGTGTTTATCACCTCTACGGTCTGTCCTGACATAGTCTTTACAATGTCACCTGGCCGCTGAGCATTTGCAGATGGCATATTTTCGACAAGTCCAATCACACCGACTACGTCTGCTTTAGCTTTTCTGCCTGCTATAGCAGCCATTGTACCTACAACAGCCGCAGCTCCACCCATGTCATACTTCATATCTTCCATACCGCCGGCTGGCTTTATGGAAATACCACCAGTATCAAACGTTACGCCTTTGCCCACTAAAACTAAGGGCTGCTTTACTCCTTTTCTGCCTCGCCAGCGCATAATAACCATTCTGGCAGGTCGAGCACTGCCCTGAGCTACTCCAAGCAACGCCCCCATTCCCAACTTCGCCATATTTTTGTCTGTGATAACTTGCACTTCAACACCTAACTCTCGAAGTTCAAGGCATCTAGACGCAAAACTCTCGGGGTATAAAATGTTTGGTGGTTCTTCGAGAAGATCTCGGGCTATATGCACACCATCTGCGATTTTATCGTTACTTGCGAAAAGTTTACGCGCTTCTTTATTATTTTTTAATTGCATCCTTACCGAATTAAGCGAGGCCCTGCCCTTATTATCCTCTTTCGATCTGTATTTATTAAAGCGATAAGATGCCAGCTTCATACCAAAGGCTATCTCTGATGCAATTATCTCATCGGCGATGGCTGAACCCTTTGGCGGTGTGCAATCGATTGTTACTTGGCTTACGCCACTATTTGATAATCGGGAGAAAAGTTCACCGCCAAGATTCTGAGCATCAAGAACGTCGAAATCATCAGGTTTTCCAATACTCAGAGCTATGAGACGTTGGTATCCCAAGTCCTTACCTGTCGGAAGGTCAATACATTCGCCTTTTTTACCCGTATTTCCAAATGCGACTAGCCCACGACTCACCGCACCATTAAGCATGTTATCAGCAGAAGCAGCCGGCTCACTTAACGTTTGGCCATTTCCAAACAGCGTGACATAAGCCCCAGCTTTTGGTATCGAAGGGGTAGTAAATGAAAAGCGCATTTTGACTCCAGCCTTAAAAATCTTAACTAGTAGGTAATCATAAGCTTACAATTGATTTTGCTCTACTGCCTGCGTCAATCTTATGCCTTTTTGTTGCATATAATTCATCGCCATCTTTCAAAAATTATCGCATACATTTCATAGGATATTTATTCCTCTATGGGACTAATGTTGAAAAAAAGCCTAGTTTCCTTGATCGCAATTTTAGCCATCTGGTCACAGGTGTGCGTTCCTGTGAAGGCTCAGCAGCTTGTTGGCCGGATAGTTGCTTCCGTTAACGATGATGCGATAACCGACTTCGATATTGATGCTCGTGCAAGATTGCTTCTTGCAGCCTCTAATGCTCAACCGAACGCTGATTCAATTTCTCGGGCAAGCAGAAGTGCTCTCAATGAATTAATTGATGAACGTCTAAAACTTCAAGAGGCTAAGAAGCTAAATATTGGGGCTACAGATGATGAGATTAAGGCTGCTGTCCGCACGATTGAAAAAAATAACAATAAAGCGCCTGGAGGTATTTTTCAGGACCTGACCCAGTTGGGTGTGCCCATCGATACATTTATTGAAAGAATTAAAGCCTCAGTAGTTTGGCGCAAACTCCTTCGAACCCGAGTATTGCCTCAGGTTAAAGTTGCGCAAGCTGAGGTAAAAGATGCAATTGAGCGAGCTGAAAATTCCGATGGCAAAGTGCTTGTGCGAATTGCTGAAATTTTTATTCCATACGGGGATGAAAGCGCTCGTTCTAAGGCACTGGAGAAGGCGGAAGAGTTAAGAGCAAAAGCAAAAAACACGAATGCCTTCATGCAACTTGCAAAACTACATTCACGAGCCCCAACCGCCACAGTTGGTGGAGACTTGGGAGAGATACAAGTAAGCGCCTTAGATAAAAAAATTGGTGCCGTTGCTTTAGAGTTGTCACCTGGTTCTACCAGTCCCCCAATTGAAGTCTCCGATGGCGTTTATGTCATTCATCTAATTTCTAAACGGAACCTCACAGAAATAAATTCAGGACAGGAAAAAGTAACACTTGCGCAAGCGTTCACTCGTATTCCAAAGAATGCAACAGTTGATGAAATAAGCACTACTCTAAAACAAACCGTTGGGAGCGCCGACAACTGTGATGTATTTGATGCAGCGGCGAAACAAATTTCTTCCAATCAGCCCCCGCGAATTATCGATGCAAATATTACTAATCTACCAGAATTTGTTCAAAAATACGTTATCGGAATGGAAATAGGGCAACAAACTCCTGCCCTACGAATTAAAGGCGGTGTAGTGGTTTTGATGATGTGTGATCGTAAAGTATCAGAACCTACATCCCAATCAGAACAGCTTATTTCAGATTCCTTGCAGTTTGAGCGCATTGAACGGCAAGCTGAATCTTATCTACGTGATCTTCGCCGTTTGGCACTTATTGAAATCAATCGGTGAACCAAAGAACATGACTAAACCAATTGCTATCACAATGGGCGATCCTGCTGGTGTCGGTGGCGAGTTAACTATTTCAGCGTGGTTGGCGAAACATACTAGTTCGAACGCCTTCTATGTTTATGACTGCCCTCGCCGACTTCATGCATTAGCTAGACATCTTAAAGTTGATGTAGCAATTGCTGAAATATCACAACCAGAAGAAGCATTTTCCTGCTTTTCCAAAGCTCTTCCTGTGCTACCGATTACACTGCCTAGTTTGCCAGTTCCAGGACAGCCCGATCCTCAACATGCTGAATTTGCCATTCAATCTATTGAGCTTGCGGTGAAAGCATGCATGTCTGGGGAAGCTGCTGGAGTGGTTACAAACCCAGTATACAAAAAAAGTTTTTATGACGCTGGATTTAAATATCCAGGACAAACCGAGTTTGTCGGTGCAATCAGTGACCCATCAGCTCTGCCTTTGATGCTTCTTGCTGGCCCATCTCTAAAGGTTGTGCCATTAACAACCCACTTACCATTGATTGACGCAGTGAAGTCTGTAACGTCAGAACGCATAATTACTGTATGCACCGCAATGGCAAAATCTCTTGCTCAAGATTTTGGATTTTCTCCGCCAAGGATCGCTATAAGTGGCTTAAATCCGCACGCAGGTGAAGAAGGCAAAATGGGTCGAGAAGAAATTGAGATTATCGAGCCAGCAATCAACGCATTGAAAGACCGCGGTGTATCTGTCGTGGGACCATTAAGTCCTGACTCTATGTTTCATAACGAAGCACGAGAAAGCTATGATGCCGCGCTTTGCATGTATCATGATCAAGCTTTAATTCCTCTAAAGACATTAGACTTTTACTCGGGTGTGAACATAACACTAGGATTGCCGATAGTTAGGACATCGCCTGACCACGGGACAGCATTCAATATTGCGGGAACCGGTAGTGTAGATTCTTCAAGTTTCCTAGCTGCTATTGAATTTGCGGAAGCAATTTCAGGTCGTCGAAACGCAACCCAGTCCAATGCCATTAGCTAATTTACCGCCAATCCGCGAAGTAATTCGTGCTCATGGTCTTTCTGCTGACAAACGATTTGGACAGCACTTTCTGACTGATCCTAATATTCTGTCTCGGATTGCGGCAGCAGCAGAACCTTTAAATCAAGGGACAATTATTGAGATAGGCCCAGGACCAGGAGGGCTAACGCGCGCACTGCTAGAACGAGGCGCGTCTAGGCTAATAGTAATTGAAATAGATCCGAGATGCGCTGAAATAGCTAGAGAGATTGCTGAAGAGGAACCTCGTTTAACCGTAATTGAAGGTGATGCATTAGAAATTGATGTGGAAGACCTTGGTCCCCCTCCAAGGAAAATTGTTGCAAATTTACCGTACAATATTGCAACACCTCTGCTTATAAAATGGCTGCGCACGTCAGCATATCATTCTGATGCAATAAATCTCATGACGCTTATGTTTCAGCGAGAGGTTGCCGATCGTCTGCTAGCAAAACCTGGCCAAAAGACTTACGGACGTCTTTCTGTTCTTACACAATGGCGAACGATCGCAAATAAGGTGATGGACTTACCAGCAGGTGCCTTTACGCCACCTCCTAAGGTGCGTTCTTCGGTTATAAACTTAAATCCTTTACCCGCTTTGGATGACCCGGATTTATTCCAAGCAATGGAGAGAACAACTGCTGCAGCGTTTGGCCAGCGTCGAAAAATGCTGAGGCAATCATTAAAAGCCATTAGAAACTCTGAAGAAATCCTAAAAATTGCGTGTTTAGACGGTTCAAGGCGAGCTGAGACCTTATCTACTTCGGAGTTTGTAGCTTTAGCGACTGCGGCTGGATAACTCCAAACCTTCCTCTCTAATCCGCCTTATCGCCTTATTGGCTGCCTCTTTACCGTAGCGCTGACCAATTAACTTACCTTGATCAATTCCAATTGAAGCTATTGAGCGCATTTGAATTAGCGCTTTTTGTCCAAGAGAGCTTTCATAAAAACTGGATATTTCATTAAGCTCCAAGGTGGAAAAGCGATCTTTGTAAAGCTCAATTGTGGCATCCAGCATGGCATTCACCACCTTTGGCATAATTGCTTCAAATTCTTCATCTAAAATATCAAAAGCTCTTCCAGGCATGCCGGGATTGCTCTGCTGTAACTGGCCCATAACACCGGCTATTTCGCTTTGATACTGTGCAAACGCAGCTTCTCTAAAATTAGTAGCAGCTGCTAAACGAGCTGCTGCAGCATGATGTAATTGCTCAGCAGTTTCTGTATCTATGCGAAGAGACTGTGAACTTACCGCACCACTGAAAACCACAAAAAAACTGAAAAAAACAACAACCTTTGATGCGAAGAATTTCATTCAACAATCTCTTAGCAATATTGAGGAGAGCCCTCCTCTTATATTTGAAGGAAGCGCTGTTGGTCTCATTGTTACCCGATCGACAAAAACGTGCACAAAAAAACCCTGGGCTGAGGGTGTTAAATCATTATCGGCAAATAAACCCACTTCGTAACGAACACTTGATGTCCCTAGATGAGCTACTCTTAACCCACAATTAATAATTGACGGAAATGTAACAGGCTTAAAATATTGACAGCCACTTTCAACAACAAGCCCTATAGCCGCGGCATGATCCTTGTCGTGCGAGCATTCAGTCACCAAGAAGCCTGTTAAGCAGCTATCGATAAACCCATAAAATGCCATATTGTTGACATGTCCGTATGAGTCCATGTCAGCCCAACGCGTTTGAATTTGCATGAAGTATGTAAAATCCGAACGGCTGAGAGGTTCGCCTGACATACCTGCTCCTTAAAATAGGTTAAATTGCTGAAAAATGGCCAAATGCAAATGGCCTCTCAATAGCTTTTTGTTATCGTTAAATAATCAAAGATATTATAATTTCTGATACAATTAGGTCTTATTTAAAAATAATGATTCAGCGGCATTTAGATCACCTTTTTTTCGATCTATTTCCAGCTTAACACGCCCAATTTCGGCTTCTAAGTTTTGCATTAGTTCTTCTAAATCAACTACAGAGTATGATTCTAAATTTTCACCTATTCGATACCGTAAATCTGGCCTGGGCTCATCTTCTTCAAACATTAAATATCTCCATCTACGCAGCAAAGATAACAAGGCTAGACGATATTTTTAACCCTTCGCACATCTCCATCACGAACCGTTCGTCCGATCCGGTCTGTATATTCCAGTACTTCAATGGCAACGTTACGCCCAATGCCTGCTTCATCCTTAAAACTCTGAGCTGTAAAACTTCCATCACTATTTTTAGAGGCAACCTTAGCGGCAATTTTTACTAGCTCATCGATTGCCTCATGAGGGAAGAAACGATTATTTGCCACAGGCGCGACTAGCCCCATCCGTGCTGCTCGTTTCAGTAATGCTTCAATTGGCTTGTGATCAACACCAATCAAATCTGCCAACTCTCTAACACGTGGAGGACGCAAATTGCCTTCCTTTAGCAGTGGCTCAACCTTATTCCATAACTTTCTTTCTTGATCCGAAAATTGCACTGTATGCGTTTTTAACGCCAGGCGCCCGCCTGCGCGAGTAATATTACCCGCACTTGCCATACTATCGATGACTGCCCCAAAAAGGCGTGTATCAGGGATATCCGCTAGTGTTTGTCGTAATGCTGGGGCTGGAGCGCCAACATCTTCCGGGCGTAACTTGTGCCATTGCTCTAAACTAGAGAGAATTTGTTGTTGAAGATTAAAAACAACTTTTGGGGATGCTAAGATGGCCGCAATGCCTTCTCCAAGCTGAATATGCGAAACTGCCTTTAAAACTTTAGCCTTCATCGCATCTGACAGATTGTATGACTTTGAAAACGTCAGCCAATCAACGACAGAGCCATTTCCCAAAATATTTGAAAGTGCGAGGTCGGGATCAGCAGTATTTAAAGCAATAAACCTATTTTTTACCCTCCAACGTCGATAAGGGGGAGCTGGATCAAGGATGCGCCCACCACCAAGTGTTGATTTAGCCTGTTGGTCTCTAATGACAAAACGTTCCCAACAAACTGCTGGTATAGTTTTTTCAAGGATGACACGTGCAAATGCTGACTGCCCTGGTTCTAGATTTCGGTGCTCAAGTAGTAAGATACGACCTGGAATGTCAGCAGATCCATGATGGAAATGTACTTTTTGTCCATCCTGAAAACCTTTGCCATCCAGGGCTTTAGCTGCAGCTGTTACGTTGACATCTAATCTGGAAGTGCTCAGTAGCGCCTCTTCCGCAACTAACCAATCACCACGGCTAACATCTTCAAGTGAGACACCGCTTATATTGATTGCCAAACGTTCACCGTCTCTTCCAGCATGACTTTCAAGATTTTGTGCATGTATTCCGCGCACACGGACTTGTTTTCCTGAAGGCGCTATACAAATCTTGTCACCAATCTTAACCGCGCCCGCATACGCTGACCCCGTAACTATCAACCCAACTCCCCGCATTTGGAAAACACGGTCAACAGCTAGTCTAAAACGCCCTTCTGCCGGAGGCCGAATTAACGATTTTGCTGTTTGGTGCAGGTGCCCTCGTAAGGCTTCGATCCCGTCTCCACTTATACTGGAGACCGGAAATACTGGAGAATTTTCTAAAGGCCCTCCCACCGTGAGGTTCTTTATATCTTCAATTACTCGATCAATACGCTCTTTGTTAGCTAAATCAGTTTTATTAATCACAATAGCACCGACTGGTGCATCGAGAAGATTTAGTATTGCTAAATGTTCACGAGTTTGGGGCATTACCCCATCGTCGGCGGCGATAACTAATAGGGCCATATCTACACCGGTGACACCTGCTAACATGGCTCGAACAAATCGTTCGTGTCCAGGGACGTCAATAAAACCAATACGTGTTGCTGAAGGTCCGGTCATGTAAGCAAAACCAAGATCAATGGTCATGCCTCTTCGCTTTTCCTCTGGCAAGCGGTCAGCATCAACACCGGTCAGTGCCCGCACAAGTGATGTTTTGCCGTGGTCAATATGCCCTGCAGTGGCGACAATCATTTAAAATTGGACCTATCGACATTGGCTTTAATTGCAGAAACGTTGTCCAAACATCTACAATCCAGCCAAAATTTTTCTTCGTGAATTCTACCGATTACTGGGGTGGGCAAATTTCGAAATTGCAATGCAAGTTTTTTAAGCTTTCCACCCGAAGCTTTTGTTGAAGAATTTCTGTGTTGAAAGGTCACCGCAAAGCTATCTAAAACGTCAACAGGTAGTGCTCCGGATCCTATCTGACTCTTGCATGATGCTACTTCTACTTTCCACTCTGGAACATATGAACTTAAAACCGCAGCTAATGTTTCTGCAATTTCCCTAATTTCGGGCCCTTTACGAGATAAATACCGAAATGTTGGCAAGCTTTCTGCCAATGTCTCATCATTATCATACAAAGCTAATGTTGCTTCCAACGCTGCCAAAGTAATTTTATCTAATCGAATTGCGCGCTTGAGTGGATTTCTCGAAATTTTTGCAACTAGGTCTTTTCTGCCCACAATTAGGCCAGCTTGTGGTCCCCCCATTAATTTATCGCCAGAGAAACTGACAATGTCAGCGCCATCCAATAATGCCTCTTGAACTGTACGCTCATAAGGAAGTCCCCAACGCCGCAGATCAACTAAAGCACCAGCTCCTAGTTCATCGTAAAAAGGTATTCCATGCTCATGCGCTAAGGCAGCTAGATCTTTCTCGGCAACGGATGAAGTGAAACCTTGGATAGCAAAATTAGATGGTCTAACTCTTACTATAATACCTGTTTTATTTGATATGGCATTTGCATAATCACTGAGATGTGTTCGATTTGTAGCCCCAACTTCACGCAATTTAACTCCGGCTCTTGCCATAACTTCCGGCATTCTGAATGAACCGCCAATCTCCACCAATTCTCCGCGTGAGATGATAGCTTCCTTACCCCTACTTAAAGAATTTAGAACTGCCATCACCGCTGCTGCATTATTATTTACGGCTATACCAGCCTCAGCTCCAGTAAGGCGCATTAGCCAGGTTGCGACATGACTATCCCTCTCTCCCCTGGCACCACGCTTCAAATCATATTCTAGATTTATAAAACCGGCGGCATTATTCATTGCCGACAGAGCAGCATCAGATAATGGGGCCCTACCCAAATTTGTATGAAGAACAGAACCGGTCAAATTGATGACTGGTTTGATAGATTTAACTTTTCGCTTCGCCAGCGCTAAAGCTGCAGAGCCAAATATTTGTTCTTCATTCCCCTCGTTATTAGTCCTACAAAAATCCACCGCGGCGCGCAGCTCCTCTGTCGCAGCCTTCCTGCCGTAAACGGTGATTAGATCCTGCCCCTCTGTGGCGCGAAGGAGCGCATCAATACTCGGAGGCCGCCATGAATGTAGTGCAGGTTTGCTCATAAGCTAGATCACACAGAGAGGTTAGGTAAGGAATATCTAGAAGTTAAATTTCGAGAAGTTAAAACCATCCCGTTTAGTGCATCATATTTTCTAGGATTAATCGTTTTGATCAAAATTCCCTCAGCCAATTGCATCTCTAATTCGATAGTAGGCAGCAACTATTGATAAAAACCATGGATTTCCGCTGTACATGGGCATTGTTGGAAAATTCATTCCATCCAATGCTGTAGAAGCAGCAGGATCATTTAGCATTCGAAGACCCAATTTATGACCAAGATACGTGCTCATTGCCACACCCGATCCGAGATATCCGCATGCGTAATGAACACCATCTATCATGCCAATGTGCGGCAGCTTATCAAAAGTAAAGCCAAGTTTTCCGCCCCAAGCATGTGTAATTTTTGTTTTCTCTAGCTCTGGCCACACCTTCAACATAAAGTTGCGCAGATAAGGAGCAGCATCGCTGGCCTCAGAATTTTTCAGGAGTGGCCTGCCACCCATAAGTATCCGCCGCCCGTCATGACTTGCTCGGTAATAATGAACCGTCCGCTTCGTATCAATAATCATATTTCCTCGCGGAATAAGCCGATTAACTTGTGCTTCCGGCAATTCTTCAGTTGCAATAATTTGACTAGCTACTGGAATTATACGGTTAACCAGCTTAGGTAATACGCCATCAGTATAACCATTGGCTCCGATAGCAACCTGCCCTGCCCTCATGACCCCCCGCGCGGTTCTAACAAGAATAGCATTTCCTTCTCGGTTCAAAGAAGTCACGGATGTTCCATCAATTATTAGACCACCAGCAGTTTTAACTCTCTCTAGAAGGCCTTGATGAAATTTAGCTGGGTGAATAACTCCATCTCTAACATTAAAGCGACCACCATAATAAAAGCTTGAGCCGATATGCTCCGACTGCTGCGAGGCTTCAATTATTTCCACCTCGGCCCCCAGCCTAGAATGCAGGGTATCTGCTTCTGCCTTGAGATAATCTAGTTTATTTGGCTTGTGAGCGCCCACATATCTACCAGACCGAATGAAATTTGCTTGAATTTGCTCCCGCTCGAGCAAAGCCTCCAAGTAATCAACGCTTGCTTTTCCTTCAAGCCATAATTGTTTTGCTCGGTCAATTCCAAGCATTTTTTCAGTGTTTTGATACGAAAGTTTAAATGGAAAGTTTCCCACACCTCCTCCGTTGCGAGAGCTTGCACCATGGCCTGCTTCTGCAGCTTCAAATACAACTACTGATTTTCCACCCCTTAGTGCAGTCAGAGCAGCAGATAATCCAGTATATCCAGATCCAACGATAGCTACATCCGCCTCTTTTGGGATTGGTCTGGGTTCACTCTTACAACGTGGAAATTCTTCCCACCAAAATGGCTGGTAAGTGGTTCCTGTGAGAGGGTCCTCAGACATTAATTAACCTTCCAACCCCTTCATTAAGCGCAGGGGATTATACTCAAGAACACAATCACCTCTTTGTGTGACTACCCGATTAAGAGTTCTCACAAGACCTCTTCCGCCACGACTAGCAGCACGACTTTCAATAACCTCAATTTCAACATGGATCGTATCGTCTACTAACGTTGGGCCCTTAATATCCAAAGTCATACCCAAAAAAGCAAAACCTGTTTTTTGCAGCGTTGACTGCATGACGAGCCCTTCTGCTACTGAAAATACGAGAGCACCGGGAACTATGCGCTTACCCGTAGGTGAGTCATGTTCGATGTACTCGAGATTATTAAAAAGGACTTCCTGCATTCCTGTTACACCAATGAATGAAATCAAATCACTTTCAAAGAGTGTACGTCCTATTGTTTTGAGTTTACGTCCCACGGGCAATTCCTGCCAATAGAACCCCGTTCCAAGTTCCTCGAAATCGCCACCCACAGGAAAATCTCCTCTTCCACTGTTTTTCAACTCTATCGTCTATTACTCTAAGAAAAACATAGTGTCATAGAATATGATCCCAAGACCACCACCTCTTCCCAGAATAAAAAGTCCTTGCGTGAAGGTGTGTAGGCTTGATTCCAATACTCAATTCTGTGAGGGATGTGGGCGAACTTCAGATGAGGTGGCGCGATGGATTAGGATGACTGAAGCTGAACGAGACGCTATCTTAGCAACCCTTCCGCAACGGCTGGTCAGTATCCGGTAGTTATTTCAAGTAAAATTCCATCTGGATCACGAAAATAAACCGAACCCTTTGTTGTAGTCCCGTTTAGATCATAACTAATCCCCTTAGCTTCAAGGGTTCTAATAATTCTCGCAAGTTGGGTTGAGCTAGCCTTCATAGCCAAATGATGCATTGACCCAACACCCCTGACTGTCTTGGCTGGACCTTTTTTTGGAAAATCAAAAAATGCCAAAAAATTCTTACCACCCATGTCTAGAAAGATATGAGTCGAACTCGGCTCATCTCTATTTGGCAAAATTTTATTGAGCGTCATACCCACAATGTTTGTATAAAATTCAATGGTTTGTTCAATGTCTGAACAAATGAGAGCTAGATGGTCAACACCACCAGTTTGTACTGAAGAAGATCCGGCGGGTTGATTGGTTGGATGAAATTTTTGAACTAAAGCAGCCCTTTTCAATTCATGATCAATTTTCATTGCATTGCTCGCCAAAGAATTTTTCCTACTTTCAAGTGGGATCAGGCGCAATGCGGACAAGGAGTTTTCCAAAGTTGTCACCTTGGAACAACTTAACGAAACCAGCAGGTGCGTTTTCCAAACCGTTTATCCAATCTTCTTTATATTGAATGCGACCATCATCAATCCATTTCGCCATATGCCTTAAAGCATCTGGCCATAAATGATAAAAATCATAAACCAAAAAGCCCTGCATTCTTGCGCGCATTGGAATAAAAAAGCGAGTATTTCTAGGAACTAGTTCTGGTTCGGTTAAATTGTATTCAGCAATTCCACCACACACAGCAATTCTTGCTCCAACTGCTAGGTTTCGTGTGATTGCATCGAAAATATTACCGCCAACATTTTCGAAATAAACATTGATCCCGGTTGGAGCCTTATCTTTAAGCGCAACATCGAGATCGTCGGTTTTATAATTTATACAGGCATCAAACCCCAAATCATCCACGACATAATGGCATTTAGCTTCCGATCCTGCGATGCCAATCACACGGCAACCCATTATTTTTGCAATCTGCCCTACGATTGCACCCACCGCGCCAGAGGCAGCAGATACAACCACAGTCTCGCCAGGCTTTGGTTCTCCAACATGCAGTAATCCAAAATAGGCTGTCATCCCTGGCATACCAAGCACACCGTTTGCAGTAGATATAGGTGCTAGAGCCCGATCAATTTTTCTAAGACGCTGTAGAGGAGGAGTTGAGTATTCTTGCCACCCTAATGTTCCCTCAACTATGTCTCCAACCTTGAAGTCCGGATGCAGTGATACCGCCACCTCACCTACACCACCGGCAGTCATTACTTCGCCAATCTGAATGTTTGGGGCATAAGTAGCGACAGAATTCATCCGACCCCTCATGTAAGGATCTAAAGACATAATTATTTGCCGAACTAAGACTTGCCCTGGTCTAGGCTCAGGTATTGAAACTTCTTCCAATCTGAAATTATCAGCGGACACCATCCCATTTGGCCTATTAGCTAAAACTACGCGGCGATGGGTCTTAGGCAAGGTCATAAACGTCTTATCCCTTTAAACCTGCAAGTTTGGCAAATTTTTCTAGTTCAGTCAGATGCGACTTTGGGTCTGGTAAGTCTGAATCAATTGTTCTGAAACTAGCATGTGTCATGCCCAGCTCTTGCCAATTTTTAAGATCCGATTCCCAAGCCGCATCGCCTCTATTCCAGTGATGGATTGTAGCGTTAAGGCCATATGTTTGGGAGTCACGACCAAACTCGGCCTGCCATTGTGAAATCCGTTCAAGCAAACGTCGAGTCTCATCATTTGGTTCAGATCTAGGATTTAAAGAATAGCCATCGCCAAGGCGCACAGCGCGGCGAACAGCATTTTCTTCAAAAGCACCTATCCATATTGGAATTGGTTGTTGAACTGGTTTTGGATTGATCCCCATGTCATTGATGTCATGAAAGTCACCCTTGAAAGTGATGGCTTCTTCTGTCCAAAGGCGCCGCATTACCTCAATTTGTTCCTCAAAACGACGCGCCCGCGTACCGTACTGCATTCCTAAACCTTGGTACTCTTCAGGACTCCAACCAATTCCACACCCTAGGCGTAAACGCCCTCCAGATAATTGGTCTACTTCAGCAGCCTGCTTAGCAACCAGAGTTGCCTGACGTTGAGGCAATACGAGTACAGCTGAAGCAAAGGTAATTTTAGTTGTCAGTGCTGCCGCATATGAGAAAAGTGTCAATGGCTCATGAAAAGAACGATCCACAGTGTAATAATGAGCCCAAGGCGCTCCCTTGGATTCACGATTACAAAGCACGTGGTCAATACAAAGGACGTGATCGTAGCCTAGACCTTCTGCTGTTTGAAAAAAGTCTTTGACCATCGACATATCATCGCCGATTTCAGAGTGAGGGAAGACACATCCTATTTTCATAAGTTACAATTCCTTGTTGGGCTCTAGTAGACAGGTAGCTAAAAGATTAAAACTTAGCCTAATTAAGCTAGTATTTTTTTAGGAACTTTAATTTTGCGTTTGTTGCCATCCATCTGGATCGGCAAGAAAAGCCTTAACTTCCTTAACTACATCAGCAGAAAAATATCCATCGGACTCAGCCACCCTTATAATGTCTGACCAAGTGGCAAGTTCATGCAAATCGACCCCAAGCTCTTTAAGGCTAGTGCGGCTTGCGGGAAAGATACCATAGTGAAAGACTACAAACGTGTGTTCCACACTTGCGCCAGCAGTTTTCAGGGCGTTGATAAAGTTAATTTTACTTCCTCCATCTGTGGCAAGGTCTTCAACAAGAACCACACGCTGTCCTTCAGAGAGTACTCCCTCTATTTGAGCCATTCGGCCAAAACCTTTGGGTTGCTTTCTTACATAAAGCATGGGCAATCCCATTCGTTCAGCTATCCAGGCTGCAAAAGGGATGCCGGCAGTCTCACCTCCAGCAATCGCATCGATACTTTCATAACCAGCGGCTCGCTCGATAGATTGGACTGCCAAATCCATCAAACGTGATCTTGCACGAGGAAAGGAAATTAATTTTCGGATATCCACGTAAACAGGGCTTTTACGTCCCGATGTAAAAACGAATGGATCTTTTCCGTCATACGCATACGCGGCTTTTATCTCGAGCAATATGCGGGCGGCTTCATCTGCAACGGCTGTCATGGAGTGGCGATTTCCTTAATGGCACTTGGTCTGTATTGTTACGGGCTTATCAGCCCAGATCGGCTGATGTTACCATCGAGATACCAATGTTAGAAACAATTCTTCCGGGTTTAACACCTGGTGCAATAACTTATATCGCAATTTGCGCATTTCTTTCCGCAGTATTTCATAGTGTGAGCGGTTATGCCGGAGGCCTAATACTCGCAATTTGTCTTGCTCCAGTTATTGGCGTGAAGGCAACTGTACCAGTCTTGGCTATGTCTCTACTGGTTTCTCATACAAGTCGTGCGTGGGCATTCCGTGGTGGTTTTCAATGGCCTCTTTATCGTGATGTTATGATTACAGCCCTTCCTGGAATCATCCTGGGAGCCTCTATCTACAGTCTCCTTCCAATTGAATGGATCGCCGTAGTCCTGGGGTGTTTTCTACTTGCCGCCGCACCTCTCCGTCGCTTGATGCAAAGAATGGACGTAAAGGTGGGGCGCAAGGCACTTATGGGCGCAGGGGTCCCCTTTGGAATTCTTTCTGGCTCGGCCATTGGTGCAGGTATGATACTTGCGCCATTTTTTCTCGCCGCAGGGCTCGCAGGCGAAGCTTTGCTTGGTACCATGGCTGCCATCGCATTCACCGTAAATGTGATGAAAACATTGGTATTCAGCAGTTTTTCCGTTCTAACCTTAAACTTAGCATTGGTGGGAGTTGCCGTTGGTGCATGTACCGTTCCAGGCAATCTTCTTGGACGTTGGATCGTTAGACATACCCCTATACGAGTTCATGTCTCATTAGTGGAGGCCGTTGTAGCGATTGGCGGCTTATATTTTCTGTGGCTTGCAGCCCAAAAATTTGGTTTTGTGTAGTCAAAGCATTTCAATTTTAAAACGCTGGTCACGAGGTAAAGTTTATTTTGAAATAGACGTTTGATGTCTCTCCAACGTGAAAAGATCGGAATAAAGTTTCAAATTGTGAGGAAATTTAATCATTTGCGACATTCAAACCTCTTCGACTAACATCCAATCATTAGAAAGTTTATGATTCTAAAGGACCAAATCTGATATGACCCAATCTGTTTCTCGCCTGATAACTGAAAGCCTAGAAGCTCATGATGTTGACCAGGTTTTCTGTGTTCCAGGCGAAAGCTATATCGGTCTCACCTCAACAATGGTTGAGAGAAATTCTGTTCGCGTAATTGTTTGCCGACACGAAGCCGGAGCTGGTTTTATGGCTGCCGCTGATGGTCGCCTTCGCAACAGAGCTGGCGTATGCATGGTTTCGCGTGGACCAGGGCTTTCAAATGGAATTGTTGCACTTCATTCTGCATTTCACGATGCCACGCCATTGGTAATGCTAATTGGGCAGGTTGAGCGCAAAGATTTCGGTAGAATGGCGCTTCAAGAACAAAATTATTCAGTGTTGCTTGCTGATATTACAAAGCAGGTTATTGAGGTGAATGAGGCGGACACAGCCTCAGAAGCGATTTCTCGTGCGTTTCATATCGCAGAAAGTGGGACCCCCGGACCCGTTGCAGTTATTTTACCAGAAGACATATTCGATGATGAGACTGCAGCCCCTGTTGATGCACCCAGACCTCAAGTTAAAGCGGCACCGGCTGCTGATGATTTAGCATTATTGGCTGATATGCTTAGGAAGGCAGAACGCCCATTAGTCCTTGTCGGTGGTGCTTTGATGGCCGATGCTGTTCGCGACCCAAACACTTTTTCCGATTTAAATAGGCTAGCTGAAGAATGGGTATTGCCCATTTCGCCAACTCACCGTCGGCCTCAATTATTTGATGCCCATCACCCAAATTATGGGGGTTACATGGGTATTCGTGTTCCGCCTGACCTTATCAATGAGATGAAAAAAGCCGACTTAATGATAGCGCTTGGCGAGCGCATGACTGATACCGTCAGCCAATCATATAGTTTTCCAACAGCGCCCCAACCTCAGCTGCCACTTGTTCATGTTTGGCCGGATGCCGATGAGGTTGGTCGCGTATTTCGGCCCGATTTAGGGATCCCCGCCAGTCCTCATGAAACCATTAAGTCATTACTCGCTCTTGGAACACCGGAAGATGCTTCAAAACGCAAGGATTGGGTCGAGGGTTTAAACACTATTCATACTCGTTTGCTTGCTAAAGAATGGAATCCAACTACAGACGGTGTAAATTTTGCTGCTGTAGTTTGTGAGATAGATAAACACCTTGCTGACGATGCCACAGTTACATCGGACGCCGGTAACTTCGGAAGCTTCCTTCATCGTTACATAGGTTTTCGACAAGGTCAGGTCTTTTTATCTTCCGTGGTTGGAGCCATGGGATCAGGAATGCCAATGGCTGTAGCGGCCTGTCTGCGAAGGCCAAATACTCAAGTGGTTGCTTTCATGGGCGATGGTGGTGCCTTGATGATGGGCAATGAGATCGCCACCGCTGTTCAATACGGTGTTGCTCCAATTATGGTGATATCGGACAACTCAATGTACGGCACAATTGGAATGCATTCATATGTTAGATATCCAGATCGTCCAATTATGGATGGTACACGTTTGACCAACCCGGACTTTGCAGAGTGGGGAAGAACCTTTGGAGCCGTTGGTATAACCATCAACGAAGAATCAGAAGTACAAGCTAAAGTTGCTGAAGCATTTGCAGTAAAAACCCGCCCGGTCGTCTTGCACTGTAAAACATCAGCTCTGCAAATGAGCGCATGGCGCACGTATGACCGTGCCCCATCAATTCCTTAAGGAGTTACTGCCTTGGCGCATACAGATAAGTGGCTTTCGTTGCATGAAGAAGAAGTCATAGAACCAGATCTTCCAATTTGCGATCCCCATCACCATCTTTGGCACGAGCATGGTGGTCGTTTCGTAGAGCCAACCTACCTGTTTGAGCAAATCCATCGGGACGTAAACTCAGGTCACAATATTGTTTCCACGGTATTTATTGAATGTGGTGCAATGTTTAAGGGGACAGGACCGGAGCACCTCAAGTGTGTTGGTGAAACCGAGTTCGTGAATGGCATAGCTGCCATGAGTGCGTCGGGACGATACGGGGATTGTAGAATTGCAGCGGGAATTGTTGGAACTGCTCCCTTCTTGCTAGGAGGAAAATTAACGGCGGAAGCTTTAGATGCACAAATCAATGCTGGAGGTGGACGTTTTAGAGGAATACGCCTTGGCGCAACCTGGGATGCTAGCAACGATGTTCCAAATGCTAGGATAAACCCTCCAGCAGATATGTATTCCACAAGTAAGTTTCGTGAAGCCTTTAGAGAACTGGCTCCAAGAGGACTATCCTTTGAAGGCTGGTGCTATCACCCTCAGATCCCTGAATTGACCGCTTTAGCAGATGCGTTTCCTGATGTGACGATCATCCTTGACCACTTTGGTGGCCCCCTAGGAATAGGGCCTTACGCAGGTAAAGAAGATGAAGTCTTTAGCAATTGGAAAATTAGTATCACTGAGTTAGCAAAGCGCCCCAACGTTATGGCTAAGCTTGGAGGATTAGTTATGGAGGTCAATGGCTTTGGTTGGGAGCGAGAGCCAAAACCTCCGTCAAGCCAGCAACTAATGGAACGAACACGCCGTTATTATGAAACCACAATAGGTTTATTCGGCGTAGAACGGTGTATGTTTGAAAGTAATTTTCCCGTGGACATGATAGCGGGAACTTACCGAACACTCTGGAATAGCTTTAAAAGATTAACAGCTGATTATTCCGGGGATGAAAAAGCCGCTCTATTCCATGACACCGCAACGAGAGTCTACAGGATCTGATTACTATTATTTTGCATTGTAGTTGCGACCCGGTTCATAAAATTTGAGTTGTCACCTTTGCATAATAAGTCAGAATTGTCCGCGATCGCTGTGAGTAATGGGTCTAACCAAGCGCCATCTTGTTTTGAGAAGTTACCCAACACATGACCTGTAACTCTCTCAGGTCTCCCAGGATGCCCAATACCTATACGAACCCGCCAAAAGTCGGCCCCGCAGTGCTGAACCAGGGAACGGATACCGTTATGTCCTGCTGCTCCTCCCCCTTTCCGTACTCTTAACTTTCCAGGATCGAGGTCCAGCTCATCGTATAGCACGATCATCTGATCGGCACTGAGTTTGTAAAAATTCATAGCTTCGCGAGCTGAATGCCCACTTTTATTCATAAATGTCTGTGGCTTGAGTAAGAGAGCACGCACCCCGCCAATACGAGCCTCCGCAACTAGGCCCTGAAAACGACTGCGGAACGGGCTTGCACTCGCCCGCTCCGCAATACGATCAACCGCCATAAATCCTATATTATGACGATGACCCGCATATTCCTGCCCAGGGTTACCAAGCCCAACGAATGTGATCATTCGTGCGGCACCACAAAATCAGGAATTTATAGCGGCTACTCTTCAGAAGCTGATTCTTCAGCATCCCCTGTTTCCTCTTCAGAACCAGCAGCTGCCGTTTCCTCAGCTGTTTCAACTACCTTAGTTGGAGCAGCAATGGTTGCTATGGTGAAGTCGCGATCGGTGATTGTTACTTCTACGCCATTTGGCAGGCTCACCGCGCTAATATGGATAGAGTCACCAACCTGGAAACCTGTCAGGTCAACCTCAATTTGCTCAGGTATTGCGTCTGGACGACAGGACACTTCAATGTCGTACCGGACAACATTCAAAATTCCACCTTCACGCAATCCAGGGCATTCATCTTCGTTAATGAACGCTGCAGGCACAGATACAGTGATCGTTGCATTGGCTGCAACTCGCAAGAAATCAACATGCATTGCTCTATCGGTAACTGGATGCACTTGCAGGTCTCTTGCAAGCACATTCATCTTGTCGCCTTCAACATCGAGCTGAAATAACTGAGAGAAAAAACCAGTTTGTTTTATCAAACGGTTTAACTCAAGCTCCTGAATACCCACCGAAATAGGTTCTGCTTCTGTACCGTATACCACTGCAGGGATGATGCCTGCGCGACGTGCAGCTCGAGCAGCACCCTTACCTACGTTTTCACGGCGTGAAACCGAAATTGTTGTTATATCACTCATAGTACTTTTCTCCTTGCCTCCACCGGACCGGCCTAACGGTTTCCGACTAACCGCAAGCGCCCGGCGCACGCGTTAAACAAGATCTCACCAAAAAAAGTCGGTAGGTTAAAATCTCGTAAAGAAATGAGCCTTAATCGAATAGGCTCGAAACAGATTCCTCTTCATTAATCCGTTTGACAGCCTCCCCAAGCAAGGGCGCTATCGACAACTGACGGATATTCCGTGCCTCTCTTACAGCTTCTGTTGCCTGAATGCTATCAGTAATAACTAATTCTTCCATAGGCGACGCGGCAACACGAGCTACCGCTCCACCTGAGAGCACCCCATGGGTAACATAGGCTGAAACAGACGCAGCTCCTTTTTCCATAAGGGCAACAGCTGCATTGCATAGAGTACCAGCTGAATCAACGATATCATCAACTAGTATGCAACGACGCCCTTCAACCTCACCAATGATATTCATAACCTCAGACACACCAGCTTGGGGCCTGCGCTTATCAATGATAGCTAATTCCGCATCCAAGCGACTTGCTATTGCACGAGCTCTTACAACACCGCCGACATCTGGAGATATAATAACAAGATCATCCCCGCTGTAGCGTTCTCGAATGTCTTGAACAAGAACTGGCCGACCGAAAAGATTATCCGTTGGAATATCGAAAAATCCCTGAATCTGACCTGCATGTAAATCAAGGGTAAGCACCCTGTCTGCACCAGCAGTAGTTATCAGGTTGGCTACTAACTTTGCAGATATTGGTGTTCTTGGCCCTGTTTTTCGATCCTGACGAGCATAACCAAAATAAGGGATAACGGCAGTAACGCGCCTTGCAGACCCTCTACGCAAGGCGTCTAAGCATACTAGCAACTCCATTAGGTTGTCATTTGCTGGGAACGATGTGCTCTGTACAAGGAACACATCCTCACCTCTCACGTTTTCCTCTATTTCAACAAAAACCTCCATGTCGGAGAACCGTCGAATAGAAGCAGCAGTTAACTGTAAATTTAAGTAAGCACTAATTGCCGAGGCAAGCGGACGATTACTATTACCGGCTAGAACCTTCATTTAACCCGCTCCCAAGGCCGCTATTACCAACAAAAACAGAGCCAGATGATTGCACCCCGGCCGATATTGAAATTGTTTAACTCCGAGTGAGAAGAGTGTAAACGGTGGCTTCATATCTCAACGCCGGGTCAGAACGCCGCGCTTTCATCTTGATGTACTTTCACCAGAGCTCGATTATACGCCAGCATGATATCTCGCTCGTGAATAACCCCTAAAATCTTTTTATTTTCCAAGCTATCAACCACAGCAATATGAGCCTCATCCTGATACTCCATCATCTTCAAGGCGTCCTCTAAATTATTGGATGCCTCAAGCATCGGAGGATTTAGGCGCACGATATCGCGGGCAACTACAAGTGTATCTAATTCCCGATCAAAGGCCTCTGGCGCAAAATCTGATAAAGTAATTGTCCCAATCAGGTGATCTTCGCGATCCACAACAAAAAGTTCACCAAACGCTGCGGCTTGAAGTTTTATCCTTACCTCCGACAAAGGGATATCAGGATAAGTTCTAGCAAAATTCTTGCTAAGGACCTTTCCGACTTCAATGTCCTGCAATAAATCAGATTCTAATCTATTTTTTGCAACATCAATCCCACGGTCCGACAATTGCCCGCGGAAATAAGATGGACCGTGAAGGGCACTGGTCGTTGCAATGGCAGCAACAACAGCAACCATTACAGCAGTTGTAAGAGAATAATCCGTGGTAATCTCAAAAATCATGAGGATAGTTGATATCGGAGCTCCAAGTGTTGAGGCTGCGTATGCACCCATACCTACTAATGCGTAAGCTCTTTCGCCGGCAAAAATATCTTCACCAACACCCACCATCCCTGGCGCAATTTGACCTGCAACAATACCAAACGCGCCCCCGATAACCGCGCCAAGAAATAATGAAGGAGAGAAAATACCCCCCCCAAACCCGCTTCCCAAAGTGATCGCTTTAGCGGCAGTTTTTGCAAATATAAGGCCTAACAAAAATAGAAAACCAAATTCCATTTTAAGAGCACTTGAAGTTGCTCCGTAACCAACTCCCAAAACTTGCGGAAAACTAAGAGCAATAAGCCCAATTAAAAAGCCACCAATCA
>VMCJ01000170.1 GCA_008081395.1 Rhodospirillales bacterium
CACACCCCCGGCCGCGAAATAGCCTTCACCCAGGAATTCACCGGCAGGTTGGCAATTTACGATTAATGGCAGGTCATACCCGTGGTCTTCCCAATCTTGGATTGTAAGATCAACACCTGCATGGCGTGCTATTGCGTTCAAATGGATTGGGCAATTGGTAGACCCACCAATAAGCGTGTTTACAGCTATCGCATTTAAAAATGCTTCTCGGGTCAATATTTGAGAAGGTTTGAGATCCTCCCAGACCATTTCTACAATCCGCTTACCGGTTAAGTAAGCAGCCTGACCGCGTTCTTTATAAGGAGCGGGAATTGCAGCTGTACCTGGCAGTGTCATCCCCAATGCTTCAATGAGTGAATTGGTTGATAGTGCAGTGCCCATCGTGTTGCAGTGCCCAGGTGAGCGGGCAGAAGCAGCAACCATCTCGATAAATTCTTCCCATTCGATTTCACCCGCAGCAAGCATTTCGCGTGCTTTCCAAACGATGGTGCCTGAGCCAGCGCGTTGACCTTTGTACCATCCGTCCAGCATTGGGCCTGAGTTCAATAGAATTGCTGGGATATCGACAGTTGCAGCGGCCATGACAAGGAACGGGGTTGTTTTATCGCAGCCTCCGGTGAGGATGACGCCATCTAATGGGTAGCCTTGCAGTACTTCAACTAAACTCAGATACGCGAGATTTCTATCGAGTGCCGCCGTTGGCCGCTTTCCAGTTTCCTGAATTGGGTGGGTTGGAAATACGAAAGGAATGCCCCCTTTGTCTCGAATTCCAGCCTTATACCGATCCGCCAATTCAACGTGACTTCTATTGCAAGGAGAGAGGTCCGACCCTGTCATTGCAATGCCAATTATAGGTTTACCCGATTGCAATTCTTCCCTTGTAACACCCCAATTCATGTAACGCTCAATGTATAGAGCCGTCATCCCCGGATCAGTAGTGTCATTAAACCATTCTTGGGAACGAAGTTTTTTCTTGCTGGAATCTGAAGTGCTCATTGCTTGGCATCCCTTGCCTGAACTGTGAATTGTAAAGTTACTCGTAAGTGCTCTCTGTAAGCTATCTTAAATCTTCCGGTTAAGCAGTTACTTTCTGCAGTTCAGAGAACGCCGTGTAATTCTTGTTTAACGTCCCTTCCAGTTAGGCGAACGTTTTTCTGCAAAAGCCTTTGGACCTTCAATGTAGTCTTCCGAGCCTAGCATGGCACGCACTGCTGGATAGGTTGCTTCTATAGCATCTTGAAGTGTGGGCATTGCGAGCCCTCTCATCGATGCTTGCTTAGTCGCTCGGATCGACATGGGACTGCATTCCATAATTTTGGCTGCCCAGCGTTTGGCTCCTTCTAACGCTTCGCCAACAGGGGTAACCTCGTTCACAAAGCCAAGCATATGGCCTTCGGATGCTGAAACACGTCCACCAGTCAACATCATGCCCATAGCGCGTTTAATAGGTATCGCACGTGGCAGACGATGGACGCCACCTGCAAGGGCAGCTAGCCCGACTCTGGGCTCGGGTAGAGCAAAGATAGCATTCTCGGAGGCGACTATGATGTCAGTTGCGAGTGCTATCTCGAACCCACCACCCATTGCAAAGCCATTAACAGCAGCTATGACTGGCTTATCTAAGTCATATCTAAATGTAAGGCCTGCAAAGCCCGTTGCAGGTCTATTTCGAGGGCCTTTTGCCTCGGCTTGATACTTCAGGTCGTTTCCAGCCGAGAAAGCTTTGTCTCCCGCTCCCGTGATAATCGCTATCCATTGGTTAGGGTCGTCACGAAAATCATTGAAAACTTTGTCAAATTCCCAATGAGCAGGGGGATGCAGGGCATTGTAAACTTCAGGGCGATTTATTGTTACGATTGTAATTGGACCTTCACGATCAAGTGATAGGAATTCATATTCGGCCATGGCTAAGTCCTCAATTAGGCGTGCGTTCAGCAGATCCTAGCAAGCGCTCCCACTTCATGGCTAGCGTCACGCCTCTAAGCGCCATAAAGATGATAACAGCGATCCAGAGACCATCTAATCCAAGCCAGCGGGGTAAGGTAAATAAACAGACAAGATAGACTGCCATAGTTTGAAGCATTGCATTTCTGCAAACAGCTGTCAGAGCAGCACCTAAAAACATTCCATCAAAAAGATAGCACCAGACCGCTATGAATGGGAGGATGGCGGCATAGTGATAGTAGTCTTGAGCAAGAGCTACTACTTCGGGAATGATAGTAAAAAATGAGATAATTTCTGGGCCTAAGATGAACAGTGCTAACGACATGACAAACGCTAGAATTCCACCCGCTTGAAGAGCAGCAATAGCGGCCTCACGAAGTGCACCGCGGTCTTTGCGGCCGATAGCATCCCCAGTCATGGGTTCTACAGCGTGGCTAACCCCATCCAGGGCATAGGCTGTTACTGTCAAAAACTGATAAAGGGGCTCTATGCTCGCTGCGGCGACCGCACCAAATCTATTGGCTTCCAAACGAAATAACAAAAGTCCAAGAACGACACAGACTGTGCGAATGAAGATATCTCTGTTGACAAGAAGCATTCCGCGAACACGGTCCCAAGCAAATATACCTGGTGATACTTTCCAGCGATCAACGCCGAGCCTTTGCCAGATGATCAGACACCCTAAAGATGCGCCACAGAAATGGGCAAAAACACTCGCGATAGCTGCTCCTTCAACGCCCCAATTCAGGCCGAGAACAAACCAAATATCCAGGGCGATATTCACCAAATTTGTCATTAGCTGGATGTATAAGGCGCTTCGAGTATCCTGCAGTGCCCAAAGCCAACCTACTAGAACCATCTCGATTAGGGCCATAGGCGCGCCGATAAGGCGTATTTGAAGATAGGTTGCCGCTGCTTGCTCCACTGTTGGCTCTGCCGGAGCAGCAAAATTCATCGCTTGAATAATCAGCGGGCGCATCAAAATCAGCAGGATGCCAACCAAAACAGCGAGAACTGTTGCGCGATACAATATCGCGCGCGCCTCCAGCATATTACCGGCACCTACGGCCTGCGACGTGGGGCCTGTTGTGCCCATTCGCAGAAAATTGAAGGAAAACAGGGATAAACTAAATGCCGCCGTTCCAAGGCCTAATCCAGCAAGAAGTGCTGGATTAGGCTGATGCCCTAGCACAAAGACATCTGTAGCCCCCACTAAAGGCACAGTGACGTTAGAGATCATTATTGGCCACGCCAGCCGTAACAGGCGCGAACGCTGGCTGTTCAGAGCCATGATTGATCCTTAACGACTAGTCGTTGCTCTCGTTTTGAGCATCGTCCTCTTTTTCTGTGGGCTCTGAAGCTTCACTGATCGATTTTGCCACGCCAACCATCGCGGGTCTAATGAGACGGTCATGAAGCATGTAACCTTTTTGCATCACCTGAGCGATGTGGCCTGCAGGAATATCTGCTGATTCCATTTCAAAAACGGCTTGGCAGGTATTTGGATCGAAATGATCCCCGATCTCACCAACAGCCTTAACGCCATGTTTAGATAAGGCTTGAGCTAGCTCTTTTTCCACCATTTCGACACCAGAAGCTAAATTCTTTACCGCTTCAGATTCTGTGTCTGTGGGCATCGCTGCGAGAGCACGAGCAAGATTGTCGGCTACGCTGACAACATCACGAGCTAGACCAGATGCACCGTAACGATTCGCCTCTTCACGGTCTTTCTGGGCTCTTCGTCGTGCATTTTCAGCCTCAGCCAGTGCTCGAAGTCTCTCATCTCTTGCTTCACTGAGTTCGTTCTCAAGCTCGTTTACGCGCTCAGCTAATGCAATTGCTGCAGCCTGGGCATCTGGTGCGGGGGCTTCAGTTTCGGCTTCAGCTTCAACTGTTTCCTCTACCTCTTCGGGCTCCTGTGTATTTCCGGATTTGCCGGCTTCACTCAACTTCCTTGCTCCGATTTTCCGTTCAACATGCGCCCAATAACACGGGCAGTGTAATCCACCATGGGAATTATACGGGCATAATTCAATCTTGTTGGTCCTACAACGCCAATTGCACCAAGAACTTTTGCATTGGGGCCCCCATAAGGGGCCAGTACCATGGACCAACCAGAGTGATTGAATAAAGCATTCTCTGCCCCGATAAATATTTGCACGCCATCTCCATCGTCTGCCGCATCCATCAGACGAAGCATGGTTTCCTTGCGTTCTAATGCATCGAAAAGGCCCCGAATCCTATCAAGATCTTGTACCGCGGCAACATCATCAAGAAGCCTGGCTTGTCCTTTAACAATAAGGGAGCCCTTTTCTCCTCCAGACCAAACGGCCAGTCCGCCTTCGATAACGCTGCTAGTCAATTCATCAAGTTGAGCCCGATGGTCGGCTAGTTCTTGGATAATGTCTTTACGGGCGTGGTCTAAAGTTTTTCCAGCTAATCTAGCACGCAGATAATTAGATGCTTCCGTCAGAGCGGATGCTGGTAAACCCATTGGGAGATCGATAACTCTATTCTCAACTTGTCCTGTGGCATCAACCATAACCACCAAGGCGCGACCATCGCCTAATGGTACAAATTCGAGATGTGTGACAGCAGAATTTGTTTTAGGAGCAAGTACTAGACCGACATGACTAGATAGACCTGCAAGTGCGGTGCTGGCTTGCTCTAGAGCTTGATTCATAGTCAAGCCAGAGCCACCAATGTGACCTTCGATCTCTGATCTTTCCTGTTCGCTTATATCTCCAACTTGCATTAAGCCGTCGACAAACAATCTCAAGCCAGCGTCAGTGGGTAATCGGCCTGCTGAGTTATGAGGAGCGTGCAGAAGTCCTAATTCCTGCAGGTCGGCCATGACGTTTCGGATAGTCGCAGGCGAAAGCTGAGTTTCGAGACGGCGCGAGATAGTGCGCGAGCCGACTGGTTCACCCTGTTCTAAAAAAGCATCTACAATTGTCCGAAATATATCTCGGGAACGAGCATTTAATTCGGCGATGCTGACTGACTTCGATAGGCTCATTCAAAGTTATCGCTGTATCGTGGTTCAATGGTGGCAGATTTGCTTGCCAGGTGTGGTTCTTGTGTATATATCACACCGGAGTGTCTTTACGACAAGCAAATCGACATCGGTTTTGGATGGCGGTGGGCCCTTGAGCCCGCCGTTTTTGTTATCCGGGTCTGTTTTTTAGTTGGGAAGTGCATGGTTGCGAATTGCCGTATAACATCTGCTATTGAACCCACAGTTGAAGATATGGGTTTTCGATTGGTGCGTGTCCAGATGACAGGCACGGTCCGACCTGTGCTGCAGGTAATGGCGGAACCTTCTGAGGGTGGGGCAATGACGGTGGAGCACTGCGCCAACTTGAGTAGGGCAATCTCAGCCGTTCTTGATGTGGCAGATCCAGTTGGTGGAGCTTACACCCTGGAAGTTTCGTCACCTGGGGTAGATCGTCCTTTAGTGCGGTTAGAGGATTTTGAGAAGTTTAGTGGATTCGATGCGCGGATTGAGCTTTCCGAACCTCAGCAGGGTCAACGCCGGTTCAAAGGAAAGCTCGGTGGTTTAGATGCTGACGGACATATTGTAATTGGTGAGGGAACCGAGCAATTTCATTTGCCGTTTTCTTACGTTCGAAGGGCAAAATTGTTGTTGACGGACGCACTTCTAGCTGACCATGCAAAGAAGTCTGCGGCTGCGGCGGCGAATAGCGACAAAGGTTAAAACGACATGGCTCATTTGTTTGGTGGGGAATTGTTGCAAGTCGCCGACACGGCGGCACGTGAAAAAGGTATCAATCGAGAAGAAGTTTTCGATGCGATGGAGCAGGCTATTCAAAAAGCTGGTCGCACCAAGTATGGGATGGAGCATGACATCCGGGCAGAGGTAGATCGGAAGACGGGGGAAGTTACCCTGGCTCGCTATAGAGAGGTCGTAGCTGACGATGCGGAAATCGATAACGAGTTTGCTCAGATTCCAGTAAAAGCCGCTCAGCGCTTTAAGGCTGGGGCAGTTGTCGGTGATGTTTTGATTGATGAGTTGCCACCGATTGATTTTGGCCGCGTCTCTGCCCAAACAGCAAAGCAGGTTATAGTCCAGCGTGTTCGTGAAGCCGAACGAGCAGTGCAGTATGCGGAATATTCGGGTCGTGTTGGTGAAGTTGTTAATGGTGTCGTCAAAAGACTTGAATTCGGAAACGTTATTGTCGATTTGGGGCGTGCTGAGGCTATTATTCGTCGAGATGAATTGTTGCCGCGTGAACATTTTCGCCGAAACGACCGGGTGCGTGCGATAATTTATGACGTGCGCGAAGAGACCCGTGGCCCGCAGATCTTTTTATCTCGGACCCGTCCAGAATTTTTAGTATCGCTATTCGCTCAAGAGGTTCCAGAAATTTATGATGGAATCATTGAAATACGCGCTGCGGCCCGGGATCCAGGAAGCCGGGCGAAGATAGGTGTTATTAGTAATGATGCTTCCATCGACCCTGTTGGAGCGTGCGTTGGAATGCGGGGCAGCCGGGTGCAGGCGGTTGTTGCTGAGCTTCAGGGAGAGCGTATCGATATCATTCCTTGGTCAGAGGAGCCTGCCACTTTTGTTGTCAACGCCCTGGCCCCTGCTGAGGTCGCGAAGATCGTTATCGATGAAGATGCGGGTCGAATAGACGTTGTTGTGCCTGACGACCAATTGTCCCTCGCTATTGGGCGTAGAGGCCAAAATGTGCGTCTCGCGAGTCAGCTTAGTGGCTGGTCGATCGACATCTTGACTGAGGAAGAAGAGTCAGCGCGCAGGCAAGAGGAAGCGCGGCTGCGCTCCAAGACCTTCATCGAAGCTTTGGACGTGGATGAGATGATTGCAAATCTTCTGGTGGTTGAGGGATTCACTACCATCGAAGAGGTCGCTTACGTTCCGATCGAAGAGCTTCAGGCAATTGAAGGTTTTGATGGTGATATTGCCGAGGAATTGCGAAGCCGCGCCGAAGAGTTTGTTAAAACCGAGCAAGAGCGGTTGGAAAAGAGCAGAGCCGAACTGGGTATTTCCGACGATATGGACCAAATTGAAGGATTGGAGCTTTCTCAGCTAGTAAGACTTGGTGAATGTGGGGTCCTCTGTCTTGATGATTTGGCAGACCTCGCCAGCGATGAGTTCCGTTATATGACTAACCCTGATGTTGCAGTGGCAACGGTAGATGACATTGCTACCTTGGATGAAGAAGCTCTCAAAACAGGTATCGAAGGAAGCCCATTCTCTGCAGAAGAAGCAGATGGTTTGATTATGGCGCTGCGGGCGGAGTGGTTTGATGACTCAGAAGGTGAAGCTTCTGAGGATAAGGATGTGCCGGCGTGAGCCGGCCAATTCGGACTGGGGATGCGGAGCCGAAATGGCTGAAGCGGTTGAAAACATCATTGGCGATGGACTAGCCCATCGGCCGACTCGAGACGATGGATTGCGTCGTTGCGTTGTCACGCGTTCCAAGCGCCCACGTGCAGAACTTCTTCGATATGTGCTCGACCCAGAAGGTCGAGTTACTCCAGATGTAGCTGAACGTCTTCCGGGACGGGGTGTATGGGTAACGCCAGATCATACAATTTTTTGCAAAGCAGTTGCTGGACGCTTTAAGGCTGGCTTCAAAGCTGATATCAACATTCCATCAAGTTTGCTGAATGATACGATTTGCCTGTTGGATGACCGTATCACAGGGCTGCTTGGGATGGCGCGTGGAGCTGGTCAGGTTGGCATTGGCTGGGAGCAGGCTCGTGAGTTTGCTCGTAACCGTGTTATAGGAGCAGTGGTTGTAGCTTCTGATGCTGCACCAGCATCGCGTATAAGGCTCGAGCGGTTAGCTAGAGGTGTGCCAGTGATAGATATTTTGTCGGGGAGCAGCTTGGGTCGTGCTTTTGGGCGTGATCAGGTTGTGAATGCACTCGTAACGCGAGGTAAATTCTCCGACATGTTATTGCGGGAGGCGGCGCGGCGCCGCGGCCTTTCCGTACCGATAGATGACGGTGCCGCGACGACCCCGAAGGGTGAGGGCTCAAAAACATGAGCGAAGATGAAACTGTCGAACGTAAACCAGGCAAACTTCGCCTGCAGCCAAAAGGTACTCTAGGTCTCAAAAAGACCGTAGATGCTGGCCAGGTGCAGCAGAAATTTACGCGTGGTCGAACCAAAACCGTTACGGTAGAGGTAAAAAAGACGCGTGCACCTTCGAGAGATAGCGGCAACCAGGAAGCTGCCGGTGGCCTAAGTGAAGCGGAAAAGGCAGCGCGTCTCAAAGCTCTGCAAGCTTTGCAATCGGGGGCGTCTCGTCCTGCCGCTCCCCCTGCACCGCCACCTCGTCCACGCCCCGCGCCAAAGCCAGTTGCTGTTGAGCAATCTGAGCCTGAAGCAGATGAAGCAGAGGCCGTCATGGCCACAGCTGACGATAGTGGGGTAGTTCAGGAGCCAATGCAGGTAGAGGTGCCTGAACCATCTCCACCTCCCGAGCCTGAGAAACCCCCAGAACCTGAGTTAACCCCTGAGGAACGAGAACTTCTTGAGCTCAAGCGAGCAGAGGAAGAGGAGCGAGAAAAACTCGCTACTGCCCAGCGTGAGGCTGCAGAACGAGCTCAGGCCACAGCGCCTTCTCGGCGCCCTGAAGGACGTCGTTCTGGGGGGCAAGGTGAAGGTCGCCGTTCTGGTGCTGCGCCTGGCCGTCCTGGTGCTGCTGGTCCAGGTCGCGGTGGTGCGGCACCCGCCCGTGGCGGACAAAATCGTCCACCTCCTCGTCGCCAAAGCGACGTTGATCCTGTCATTCCTTTAGATCTGCCTGGTGAAGGTAAGCCTTCCCGGGACGATGACCGTCGTCGTGCTCGGCCAGTTGAAGAAGAGCGTCGTACCCCTCGTCGTGAACGTGGCGGTGATCCCCGACGCCGAACAGGCAAGCTTACAATTTCGCAAGCGCTCGATGATGAGGTGGCGGAAGAGAGAACGCGCAGTCTAGCTTCTGTCCGCCGCGCGCGCGAACGTGAGCGTCAACAGCGTCAAGATCGATCGACTAATGATGGTGGCTCAATAGTTCGCGAAGTGGTGTTGCCGGAAGTCATTGTTGTTAGCGAGCTGGCAAACAGAATGGCTGTGCGTACTGTAGAAGTCGTCAAAAAGATGATGCAGCTTGGTGTCATGGCAACCGCCAATCAGACAATAGACGCTGACACAGCTGAGCTTGTGATTGGTGAATTTGGCCACCGTGTACGACGAGTTTCCGAGTCGGACGTTGAGATAGGACTAGATGCAGCTACAGATTCTGATGAGGATCTGGTGGGACGTCCCCCAGTCATTACAATCATGGGGCATGTTGATCACGGCAAAACCTCTCTATTGGACGCAATCCGCAAGACGAAGGTAACTGAAGGAGAAGCAGGGGGCATCACGCAACACATCGGTGCCTATCAAGTCGATGTAAATGGCGCGATACTAACCTTCCTCGATACTCCGGGTCACGCAGCGTTCTCGTCTATGCGGCAGCGTGGTGCCAAGGTTACAGATATCGTTGTGTTGGTCGTAGCCGCCGATGATGGGGTGCAGCCACAGACAGTTGAGGCCATCAATCATGCAAAGGCTGCGGAAGCGCCGATGATTGTGGCAATAAACAAAATAGACAAACCTGATGCCGATCCCAATATTGCAAAACAGGGATTGCTGACCCACGAGATTGTCGCTGAGGACTTTGGTGGCGATGTTCAAATGGTGCCAGTATCCGCATTAACTGGGCAAGGTCTTGATGATCTGCTTGAGGCCATTGCACTCCAGGCTGAGGTTATGGAGCTTAAAGCTAATCCAGCTCGTGAGGCTCGCGGTGCTGTAATTGAAGCCCAGCTTGACCGCGGGCGTGGTTCTGTTGCCACGGTATTAGTGCAGTCCGGAACTCTCCGACGGGGAGATGTAATGGTTGCAGGCGCGGAATGGGGTCGTGTTCGCGCAATGCTAAATGAGCGTGGCGAGCAAGTGGATGAAGCTGGACCGTCGACACCTGTGGAAGTTCTTGGACTCTCAGGTGTTCCGATGGCGGGTGACGAAGTTGTTGTCGTGGATAACGATGCTCGAGCCCGTGAAGTCAGCGAGTATCGACAAAGGACTGAACGAAACAAGCGCACTGCAACTGCGCCTCGTGGAACAATTAACGAAATGTTCGGTCGGATTGCCTCTGGGGAGAGCAAAGAGCTTCCTGTGGTCGTTAAAGCAGATGTTCAGGGTAGTTTGGAGGCGATTGTTGCTTCTCTTGAAAAATTCCAGAACGATGAAGTTTCAATTCGCGTTCTGCACTCGGGCGTCGGTGCAATCAGTGAATCCGATGTAACACTTGCTTCGTCATCCGGTGGCTTCCTGGTTGGTTTCAATGTTCGTGCGGCAGCATCAGCTAGGAATCAAGCTCAGCAAGATGGTGTAGATATTCGCTACTACTCAATCATCTATGAACTTCTGGATGACATGAAAGCGGCTGTCGAAGGCTTATTGGCACCAGAACAGCGAGAGAAATTTATCGGTAACGCAGAGATCCGCGAAGTATTTAATATTACGAAAGTCGGCAAGGTAGCAGGCTGTAGGATTATAGACGGTATCGTTAAGCGCGGGGCAGGTGTTCGATTGCTTCGAGATAACGTGGTCATACACGAAGGAAAACTTGGGACTCTGAAGCGCTTCAAGGAGGAAGTCCGAGAAGTTCGAGAAGGCTTCGAGTGTGGAATGGGCTTCGAAAACTATCAGGACATCAAAGAAGGTGACGTGATAGAATGTTACGAGGTTGAAGAAGTCGCCCGAGTTCTTTAATCGACTGGTCTCATGTCAGCACGGTCTCAAACTAGGCGCGGGAGCGCCCCTACTCAGCGCGCATTAAGAATGGGCGAGGTGGTGCGCCACGCTCTCTCTGAAATTATCGCCCGTGGCGATCTTCGTGATCCTGCGCTGTCAGGGCAGGCAATCACTGTGACCGAGGTAAGGCCTAGCCCAGATCTTCGGAGTGCCACTGTTTTTGTAACACCTCTAGGGGGGGGTGAAGCTGATGATATCGTTGCAGCGCTGAAACGCGCGCGTGGATATTTGCGCGCTGAGCTTGGTCGGATGATTGAGGCTAAATTTACCCCTGATTTGCGTTTTGTAGCTGATAAAGCTTTTGATCAAAGTCAGCGTATTAGCCATGTGTTGAGAAAACTATCGAACGATGATGTGAGTGAGGTTAATCCTGATGGCGCGTAGAAGGCGGAAGCCCGCGCCAGATGCTCCCAATGGGTGGTTAGTCATTGATAAACCTTCCGGTATGACGTCTACAGCGGTTTCAAATGCGATAAAGCGTATAAGTTTAGGCGCGAAATGCGGACATGGTGGCACGCTAGACCCGCTTGCTACTGGTGTTTTGCCCATTGCGCTTGGCTCTGCGACCAAAACCGTGCCCTATGCTATGGATGGCAGGAAATCATACCGTTTCACTGTGCGATGGGGTATCGCAACGACAACAGACGATGCAGAAGGCGATCAAGTTGAAACCTCCGACTTAAGGCCATCTCGTGAAGAGATACTAAAGGTTTTGGAGCAATTTCGTGGTGCTATCATGCAAATCCCTCCGCGTTATTCAGCCATAAAGGTTGAGGGGGCCCGTGCTTATGATCTTGCCCGTGGAAATGAAAATTTCGAATTAAAGGCTCGCGAAATTCAAATTTATAAATTTGATTTAGTAGACATGTTAGATGCTGACTCCGCTGTATTTGATGTTGAAAGCGGAAAGGGAGCATATATGCGCGGTCTAGCTCGCGACTTGGGCGCTGCTCTAGGGTGTCTTGGTCATATAGCGGCTTTGCGTCGCACGCGCGTTGGTCCATTTAACCTCGACCAAGCGCATGAACTCGAATACTTGACTTCCCTCGGGCGCATCGACGATGTTTGCCCGGCGGTGCTGCCGGTTAAGACCGCGCTGGACGACATCCCGGCGCTGGCCGTTTCCGACAGTGAAGCAACGGACATTCGCAATGGGCGATCTGTCCGTCTTTTACGCAAAGGAGATCTCGATCGTGTTGCGGCCCTACCAAAGGGTTGCCAACTTCGCGTCGAAGCACATGGTGAACTAGTAGCTATTGCGCGAATTGAGGCGAACGAATTGAAACCAGAGCGTGTTCTTAACCCTTAACGAATAGGAATGGATCGATGTCGATCACCAAAGAAAGAACTGAAGAATTAGTTAAAGAATATGGAAAAAGCGAAGGTGACACAGGTGCACCAGAAGTGCAGGTTGCTATCCTGACGGAGCGGATCCGTAATCTTACAGATCACATGCAAGACCATAAAAAGGACCTGCATTCTCGCAGGGGCTTATTAGTTATGGTTGGCCAACGTCGACGGTTGCTTGATTATCTCCGTCGGAAAGATGATGCCCGCTATCAAGATGTGATTAAGCGTTTGGGCCTCCGCCGCTAGTGATTTCAGGCTGCGATGATCGCACCTGGAAGGGCCTATAAATGGCCTAAACCGATCGTTGGTGCCACGGGTGCCATACAAATTCCGAAGTGCATAAATGGCCAGGGGTCGTGCTTCGTGGGAAGGATGTTGAGTTATGTTTAATATTGTCCGCAAAGAAATTGATTGGGACGGGCGTAAGCTTGTTCTGGAAACTGGGCGTATGGCGCGTCAGGCTAACGGAGCTGTGTTGGCTACGCTTGGCGAAACTGCAGTATTATGCGCAGTAACAGCTGAGCGTGCACCTCGGCCAGGTTTGGACTTTTTTCCTCTCACGGTTCATTACCAAGAAAAGACATATGCAGCTGGGAGAATCCCAGGTGGGTTTTTCAAGCGTGAAGCGCGGCCGTCTGAGAAAGAGACACTGACATCTAGACTAATTGATCGTCCAATTAGACCTCTTTTTGCTCCTGGCTTTAAGTGCGAGACACAGGTCCTTGCAACGGTGCTGTCTCATGACATGGAAAATGATCCAGATATCCTTGCTATGATTGCGGCTTCAGCTGCTCTCACGATTTCCGGTGTGCCATTTATGGGGCCAATAGGTGGTGCCCGCGTAGGTGAGATCGACGGTAATCTGGTGTTGAATCCAACTTTAGAGCAGATGGAAGTCTCAACTCTTGATCTGGTGGTTGCTGGAACTCAAGAGGGTGTCTTAATGGTTGAATCAGAAGCTCAAGAGCTGTCTGAAGAACGTATGCTTGAAGCTGTGATGTTTGGACATAGAGGTTTCCAGCCCGTTATTGACCTTATTATTGACTTAGCAGAAGCCGCAGCCAAAGAGGCGTGGCCAGAGCCTCAGAAGCCAGATGGTGAGGAAGCAATGCGCTCCAAGCTTGAGGGTCTCGTCGGAGACGATTTGAAATCGGCCTATGCGATAGTTGCTAAACAAGACCGTCAGAGTGCAGTGGGTGAAGCTAAGGATAAGGCTATTGCCGCAATCGTAGCCGAAGAGGGTGACGAAGGACTTGCTAAGAACGTCTTAAAGGACCTTGAAAAAGACATCGTTCGTGGGGCTATTCTTGATACAAAGTTAAGAATTGATGGTCGCGACACCGCTACTGTCCGTCCAATTGTGGCTGAGGTTGGCGTCTTGCCACGCAGCCACGGCTCAGCATTATTTACCCGAGGCGAAACGCAAGGTCTGATTGTTTGTACTTTGGGAACGGGGTCTGACGAACAGATACTCGACCGTCTAGAGGGTGAAACCCGAGAACGTTTCATGCTGCATTACAACTTCCCACCGTTTTCTGTTGGTGAGACTGGCCGCATTGGTCCTCCCGGCCGCCGCGAAATTGGCCATGGAAAACTGGCCTGGCGCGCACTCCGGCCGATGTTGCCGAAGCATGAGGATTTTCCTTACACAATTAGGTGTGTTTCAGAAATTCTTGAGTCCAATGGTTCCTCCTCCATGGCCACAGTCTGTGGTGGCAGCCTGGCTATGATGGACGCCGGTGTGCCTCTTAAGAAGCCGGTTGCTGGTATCGCTATGGGATTGATTAAAGAAGGCGATCGGTTCGCAGTTCTCTCAGATATTTTGGGTGATGAAGATCATCTTGGGGATATGGATTTCAAAGTTGCGGGCACCGCAGATGGTATCACCAGTCTTCAGATGGACATCAAAATCACTTCCATCACTGAGGAAATCATGCAGGTAGCTTTGGCCCAAGCAAAAGATGGCCGGAAGCATATTTTGGGTGAAATGGATAAGGGTTTAGGCCAAGCTCGGGCGGAAGTTTCGAGTAATGCTCCCCGGATAACTACCATGACTGTGCCCAAAGAAAAGATCCGGGAAGTAATTGGCTCGGGCGGCAAGGTTATTCGTGAAATTGTTGAGGTCTCAGGTGCAAAAGTCGATATTGAAGATGACGGCACCATCAAGATAGCGTCAGTGGACTCTTCAGCTGCAGATAAAGCACGACAAATGATCGAGGCGATTGTTGCTGAACCAGAAGCCGGTAGAATTTATGAAGGTAAAGTAGTCAAGGTTCTCGATTTTGGCGCCTTTGTGAATTTCCTAGGCCCACGTGACGGCTTGGTTCATATCTCTGAGTTGCGTCCAGAGAGGGTGAGGTCAGTCACAGATATCGTTAATGAGGGCGATATTGTAAAAGTTAAGTGCCTGGGCTTCGATGATCGTGGCAAGGTTAGGCTATCGATGAAGAATATAGATCAGGAGACCGGCGAGGAGATCGTGATCGAGGAAGCTGAAGACTGATCAATATGAGGGCTCTGAAGGAAGGTATCAGGGCCCTCTCTTTTCAATAGTTGAAAAAAGTCCCCGCTGTATTCTTGATTTTGGCAGTAAGGGGACTGTACTGGAAAAAGTTGTGGGGAAAATGGCTTAGGCCATGATGTGATCCACACTGCGCTTGGGAGACGATATCGCGCATGATTGTACAGGCGAGGAATATGTCGGGCGCTGAAGTATTGCCTCTTGTCGAAGGCGGGAAAGGTGTTTCTGCCACTAATGGCGCTAGTGCTGGTGCCTGGGCAAGGGCAGGGGGGATTGGTACCTTTTCAGGTGTAAACGCCGATAGCTTTTCTCCTAACGGAGAACTTATCCCCCAAACTTACCATGGGCGAACCAGAAAAGATCGTCATGAAGAACTGGTTGCATACGGCATTCGTGGAGCAATCCATCAAGCACGCGTTGCCTGGGAAACGGCAGGAGGTAACGGCCGTATCCATATAAATGTTCTCTGGGAGATGGGTGGAGCCGAGCAAGTTCTCCAAGGTGCTCTTGAAGGAGCGAAAGGCCTAATCCACGGCGTAACCTGCGGCGCTGGTATGCCCTACAGACTTGCAGAAATTGCATCATCATTCGGGGTTTACTACTACCCGATTGTCTCATCAGCACGAGCCTTCAGGGCACTTTGGAAGAGATCTTACCATCGCCATTCTGAGTGGCTCGGTGGCGTTGTGTATGAGGACCCTTGGCTTGCTGGTGGTCATAATGGCCTTTCAAACAGCGAGGATCCAACCGATCCAGAGTCTCCGAAAGGCAGAGTTGCGGAACTTCGAAAGACCATGAATGCGGTGGGACTAAATGATGTGCCCGTGGTTATGGCTGGAGGTGTGTGGCGGTTAGATGAGTGGGAGGACTGGATTGAAGATCCAGATATTGCGCCAGTAGCGTTTCAATTTGGAACACGACCTCTTCTTACCCAGGAAAGCCCAATTCCAGATGTTTGGAAGCAGAAGCTGCCAACTCTTGAACCAGGAGATGTCCTTCTGCAAAGATTTAGTCCGACTGGATTCTACTCTTCTGCAGTAAGAAATTCATTTCTTGAAGGGTTGGAAGCTAGATCTGAACGGCAGATTAGCTATGCACTAAATCCCGAGGGTAATCTTGTCGCCGAGCTGGCGGTAGGGCCGCGTGGCCGAAAGGTATTCGTTGCCCCGGCAGATAAACAGCGGGCGGAAGCTTGGATGGCATCTGGATATAGCGAGGGTCTGCGTACGCCAGACTCTACAATGGTGTTCACCACGTCTGATGAGGCGAGACAAATTCATAAAGACCAAGTGGGGTGTATGGGATGTTTATCTCAATGCCGGTTTTCGAATTGGTCCCAGACAGAAGCAGGTTCTACAGGTCGGAAGCCTGATCCTAGGTCTTTCTGTATTCAAAAAACACTTCAAGCTATAGCTCATGGAGATCCTCCCGAGGATCACCTAATGTTTGCAGGCCATAACGCTTATCGATTTGGTCAAGATGATTGGTATGCGAACGGTTTTATCCCTACTGTCAAACAGCTTGTCGATCGCATCGTTTCTGGTCAGTGACCGAGCCTCTAAAAAGAATAGTTTGATATTTGGATCAAGCGCGTTATCTCTAGAGAAGATGGTGTCAGTTATCTCAGGGAGAACTATCAACAATGGGCAATAAAATGGTCATTGCTGATAAGAACGTAGAACTAAAAATCCGTGCGGTTGGTCTTAAGCCAACACGGCAGAGGATAGGGCTCGCCAGATTATTATTTATTGGCTGTGCAAGACATGTCACTGCAGACGAGCTTTTTGCAGAAGCCTCTGAATCCGGTGTGCCGGTATCACTGGCGACCGTATATAATACTCTTCGGCAATTTGTTGATGTTGGTCTACTCCGCGAGGTCTTGGCAGGTCCCGAGCGTTCGTATTTTGATACCGACGTTTCTCACCATCACCACTTCTTTCACGTTGATGAAAATCGACTAGAAGATTTGCCTCCAGGATCCATATCAATCGATGACCTGCCGAATGCACCTGCAGGTTCTAAAATCGAGAGAGTAGATGTGGTCGTCAGGTTGACGCGTAAATAAAGATTAAAAACTGCTATAAGCAAGAAATTTTAATTTAGAATGCTTCTAATCCATTGACTTCCACCCATTTGCCTACCACTTACTGGTGGTAGGTCGACAATGGTGTCGATAGACCTGCTGGAACCAGCGGGTCGTTAAAACAAACATGTTTGAGGGAGAAGTCGATGTCGCTCAAAGGAAGTAAAACTGAAGACAATCTAAAAGAAGCGTTTGCTGGTGAAAGCCAGGCTAACCGCAGATATCTATATTTCGCACAGAAGGCAGATATCGAAGGCTATAACGACGTAGCAGCTGTTTTCCGGTCAACTGCTGAAGGCGAAACTGGCCATGCGCATGGTCACCTTGAGTATCTTGAAGAGGTAGGGGACCCTGCAACTGGTCTGGCCATGGGCGCAACAGAAGATAACTTAAAGGCCTCTGTTGCTGGTGAAACCCATGAGTACACAGATATGTACCCTGGTATGGCTCGTACAGCCCGTGAAGAGGGCTTTGACGAGATCGCTGACTGGTTTGAAACCCTAGCAAAGGCTGAACGTAGCCATGCTGGACGTTTCCAAAAGGCGTTAGACGATCTCGGCTAAATTTTAGTCGTGGGGGTTTGGGGGAGCACAACTTGAGTGCCCCCCAATATCCTCTACTAAATACAGATATTTGGGAAACTCACCGATGAGCGAAGGAAGCTTAGGAGCTCCAATCCGGCACCCGATTGATTTCAATCATCCGGATTTTACTGATCCAGCAAAGTTGGATGAAGAGATGCGTCGCATCTTTGACATCTGCCATGGGTGTCGTCGCTGTTTTAACCTGTGCGATAGTTTCCCACGCCTCTTTGATTTGATTGATGCAGCCCCATCGGAAGAGTTAGACACAGTCGATAGTGCAGATTTCAAGGGGGTTGTGGACGCCTGTACCCTTTGTGATCTCTGCTTCATGACAAAGTGTCCATACGTACCGCCGCACGAATTCGATTTAGATTTCCCGCATCTTATGCTGCGTTACAGACATATGGAATTCAAGCAGGGTCGTCGCAGCAAGATTGAGTCTCAGCTAACAGAGACTGATCGGAATGGTCGCCTTGGCAGCCTGGTTTCTGGAGTTGCTAACTGGGCCAGTGATACAGGCAATAAAATCACAAGGCCAATCATGGAAAAGACAGTCCATGTGCATCGTGATGCAGCCTTACCAAAATTTGCTGGACAAACACTTGTTAAAAAGGCGGCAGAAAATCCGGCGCAGGTTAATGCGGCAGCGCCTGCTTCTGGGCGAAAGGCCGTTATCTATGCCACATGTTTTGGTAACTACAATGAGCCCGATTTAGGTCTGGCTGCAAGAGCCGTGTTGGCTAAGAACGGTGTGCAGACCGAAGTTACTTATGCAGGCTGTTGTGGAATGCCACAAATGGAGCAGGGGAACGTAGAGCGTGTTGCGGAGCGCGCACGATCTGTTGCTGCTGAAATGATGAAATGGGTGGATGACGGCTTCGACGTCATCGCTTTGGTTCCATCTTGTGCCTTGATGCTGAAATTCGAGTGGCCATTGCTGGTGCCGGATGATGAAAATGTAAAGCGTCTTGCGAATGCAACTCATGATGTCGCTGAGTATGTCGTAGATATTGCCAAGAAAGAGGGGCTCGCTGAAGGTCTCGGTCCTTTAGATGGTGACATAACAGTGCATCTCGCCTGTCACGCACGTGCGCAGAACATGGGGCCAAAAGCGGCCGAGATGTTGCGTCTCATTCCAGATACACGGGTCGCAATTATTGAGCGCTGTTCGGGCCATGGTGGATCATGGGGTGCAATGAAGGAAAATTTCGAAGTTGCACTGAAGGTTGGTAAACCGGTAGCTCGTCAAGCCGCTAAGGCAATCAACGACGCAGCTGTAAAAGGCAAGACAAGATTTATTGCCTCAGAGTGTCCTTTGGCGGGCCATCATATCGTGCAGGGCATAGAGCGCGAGGACCCAGAGGCAAAAATATCTGAAGCCCCACATCCAATTAAATTATTCGCCGAAGCATACGGTCTTAAATACTAAGAGGATCGAACACAGCTATGTCAAATCGCCAAATAAATCCAGACGACATCATGGATCTTGAAGCTTATCTTTCAATTAGAAAGGATAAGCGAAGAGAGATGTCACTCATAAAAAAAGATCGACGGGTAGAGGTTGGACCTTTTGCGACCTTTTATTTTGAGAGTTACGAAACCATGTGGCACCAAGTCCACGAGATGCTCGCCATTGAAAAAGGCGGCGCTGAGCAAGTTCCGGATGAACTTGAAGCATATAACCCTCTCATACCGCAGGGTAGAGAGCTAATTGCAACAGTGATGTTTGAAATCGATGATCCATTGCGACGCAAGACCGTTCTAAGTCGCATGGGTGGTGTCGAAGAGAATATGTACCTTGAGGTTAACGGCGAGCGAGTGAGTGGTAAGGCTGAAGAAGATGTTGATCGTACTGCGGCGGATGGCAAAGCCTCCAGTGTGCAATTCGTTCACTTTCCATTATCAGATGCTCAGGCAGATGTGCTGAAGAATTCGGGTGCCCGAGTGATCGTAGGAATAGATCATGAAAACTATTCCCACATGGCAGTTATGTCAGAGCCAACCCGGAACGCTTTGGCGGGGGATTTAGACTGAATTATCTCTGTTGGTTATGCGCAGGATAAGGTTGCCATAATCATCCACAACAGCAGCCCAATCTGGTGGTAAGACAGTTGTTGCTGTCTTTTCTATTATGATCGCTGGTCCATAAATCTTATGACCTGGCCCAGTGGATGATCGGTCATAAATACTGGTCTCAATAAGAGTTTCTCCGTCGAAACACACCTTCCGTGTTCCTATTGACTGGATTTCTTTGTCGGAGGGGAGAACAACCTTAGGGCCTGTTTTGAAGCCAGTGGCTGTTGCGGTTAAACGGCAATTAACGATCTCAATTTGCCGGGAACGTATATCGTAACCGTGCTCTTGTGCGTGGATTTTGTGAAAGCGTTCAGTAAAAGTATATAAGGTATCGTGAGGTAATACCATTGTCGTTGCTTCGAAGCCTTGCCCTAGATAGCGCGCTTCGATAATCCATTTTTTTTGATGCCGTGTGTTGTCGGGTGTTTGTTTATTTAGCCAAATATCCCCTAAAGAAGTCATCCGCCCGAATGCATCTTTCGCCATCTGCCAGCCTTCAGCATCAGCTGACCTTAGAATCGTTTCCACAAAACTAGTTGTGGGATCTGACATTAGGATCCCACGAGCGCATAATGTGCCAGGAGCTGGTGGAACGATTACTACTGGACATCCAGACTCAAGAGCGACATCAGCGGCGACGAGGGGGCCTGCACCGCCATATGCAATTAGAGCCATGTCTCGAAGGTCATGGCCTCGCTCTGATGATGCGGAACGTATAGCCCTAGCGATGTTTGCAGCCGCTACGGACAAAACCCCGGCGGCAGCTCTCTCCAGTGTAATCTCTAGAGGTTTTGCTACTTGCTCGGTCATAGCGTTTTCTGCTGCCCCCAAATCAAGTTTTGTAGAGCCATCAACTAAGCCAGTATCTGCATCTAGTCTTCCGAGAATTAGGTTAGCATCTGTTAACGTCGCTCCTTTGCCGCCATTTCCGTAAGCTGCTGGGCCTGGGATTGCCCCGGCACTTTGTGGGCCAACGGATAACCCCCCAGCGGCGTCAACTACTGCTAGTGAACCACCACCGGCTCCTATGACTGAAATATCAAGGCTGGGTGTTCTTACTGGATAACCTGCTACATCACGTTCGGCGGAAATACGAATTTCACCATTAATGATAAGACCAATATCGGTTGATGTGCCGCCAACATCAAAAGTTGCAACATTTGGAAACCCGGCTTTGAGAGCTATTACTGCAGCGGCTGCCACCCCTGCCGATGGGCCAGAAAGGCAAGTGCTCACTGGTATTTGCTCGGCTGTTTCAAGTGTCATGAGACCGCCGCCGGAGTGAACTATGTATGGCTCAGCTGTAATGCCAAGTTTGATAACCCGATTTCGGAGGTCTCCAAAATATGTTGCCATTTTTGGACCAACAAATGCATTTAGGACCGTTGTTGATGTTCTTTCGAATTCGCGAAACTCAGGCGAAACCTTGATGGAACAACTAACAAACGCCTTCGGAAGTAAAGATTTCAAAATTTCTTCAGCTTGCTGTTCATGGATTGGGTTTCGATAACTGTGGAGAAAAACAACAGCTATCGCCTCTATCCCCGCATCTAAAAAGTTTTTACCAGCATCTGTTACAGCCTTTGTATCCAAAGGGATTAGGATAGAGCCGTCCTGGTCAAGTCGTTCCGCAACCTCTACTCGATTCCGCCGGGGAGCTAGAGCAGGTGGGCGAGTGACGCGGTAGTCATAGAGATTGGGGCGTGTTTGTCTTGCAATTTCTAAGACATCACGAAAGCCCTTGGTCGTTACTAATGCCGTTTTGGCACCATTTCTCTCGATGGCCATGTTGGTGGCGACAGTCGTTCCATGACCGATCCAATTGACTTGATCAGGAGTAACAGAGGCAAGTTGTAGAATTTCTCGTAAACCGGTCTCAATAGCCCGCGCGGGTTCCTTTGGTGTCGAAGGCGTCTTGTGGTGGATGGCGTTGGTACCCTGCAGTAACGTCAGGTCAGTAAATGTTCCACCAACATCAATTCCTATTCTGATCATTTGGTCCTTCGACTATTAAACAACGCAAGTATAAATTCGGTTAAATTACTTTAGATCGTTTTTTGATCACTCTCTGATGCATGTTTTATAGCCTGCCAGACGCGTTCTGGCGTTGCAGGCATCTCTATGTGTTTAATTCCATAATCTCTCAAAGCATTTACTATTGCAGATATCACAACCGCTAGAGCTGGTGTTGTTCCACCTTCACCGCCGGGTCTAATTCCAAAAGGATGTGAGCTAGCTGGAATTTCTGAAATTAATGTTTGCATAGGCGGGGTTACATCCGCCCGCGGAACAGCGTAGTCCATGAAGGAGCCTGCAAGCAGTTGGCCTGTTTGATCATCATATTTGCAATGTTCAAAAAGTGCCTGGCCCAACCCTTGGGCAATAGCACCGTGAGCCTGTCCATGTAGAACCATTGGATTAATTGCGTTGCCGACATCGTCAACTCCAGTCCACTTCAGGATTTCAACAACGCCGGTCTCAGGGTCAACCTCAACCTCGCAGACATGTGAGCCATAGGGATATCCGCCAACGCGATTTACAATATCTCCTATACCCTCGAAATGTCCTTTGAGGTTGCTAGGCAGACTATTTAAAGTTTCAGCGGCATCCCTGACCTGCCAAAGATCCATACTTTGCCCGTTTGGGCCTACGAAGGATCCCTCTTCATAAGAAATCTCGTTGTCGGGAAGATTGGTTATATGAGCAAAAATAGCCTTGCCGCGAGCTATAAGCGCTTCAATGGCTTGATTTAATGCAATTGTCACAAGTCGCATAGAACGTCCGGAGTGAGAACCTCCGCCAACACTTACTCTTGCGGTGTCATTTGCGATAAAACGAATTTTATCGAATGGTACTCCTAGCCACTCGCTAGCAACTTGAGGGAAGGTGGTCTCATGACTTTGGCCACTCGACATGGTTCCTACAACGAATTCAACCATTCCATCATGGGTAACCCTCAGTTCAACACGTTCGCGTGGAATACCACTGGTGACTTCAATGTAATTAGCAATCGCTATTCCGCGTTTCTTTCCTAAGGTTTCGGATTGGGCTCTTCTCTCTGGAAAGGTTATCCAGTTAGCAGCCTCTAAAACTTCCTTCATGGAGGCTGGATAATCGCCGCTGTCGTATGTCACACCAACGGGTGTGGTGAAAGGCATGGATTGGGGTTGGATTAGATTGCGAGAACGAAGTTCTACTGGGTCAATATCCATTTCCTCTGCGGCCATATCGATTAACCGTTCCACAATGAAAATTGCTTCAGGTCGACCTGCACTTCGGTAAACAGCCGTCGGAGGCAAATTGGTGAAAACGGCTTCTCCGCGGAAATGAATGGCAGGGATGTTGTATACACCCTGCATCATCGATAATCCCTTGCGCAGAGGCCAGAAATAGACCGAATAAGCTCCAAGATTCATGGTATTGTGGCCCCGAAGGCCCAAAAACTTTCCGTCTGCCGATAGAGCAAGTTCTGCGGTAGAACGCAGATCTCTCCCCTGATAATCAGATAGAAAGCACTCGCTTCGTGTCCCTACCCATTTTACCGGACAACCAACCCGTCTGGCTGCCCATGGGATTAAAGCAAATTCTGGAGAGAACGCATTGCGCGTTCCGAAGTTTCCTCCCATATCACCAAAAACAGCGCGACACTTTGTTAGAGGTACGCCCAGTACAGTAGCAAGTCGTTCCCTTGTTTGTACCGCGCCTCTCCCAGATGCTGCATAAAGAGTGTAGGAATCTTCTGTTTGACTATAGTCACCAACGACGGTCCGTGGCTCCATAGGCACGCCATTTATCCGATTAATCCATGTTTCTAATCGAACAACATGAGCTGCTTTATTAAAAGCATCTGACGCATCCGCAGCACTGCCTACTTCCGCTTGGAGAGCTATATTTCCAGCACAGCCTGGCCAAATTTCATACGCACCCGGTGCAGTGGATTCTTTTGAATCCGTGTAGGCTGGAAGAACCTCAAAGGTAACTTCTATGGCCTCTATGGCATCCTGGGCCTCAGCAGCAGTTTTAGCGACTGCCATTGCTATGGGTTCGCCAACATAACGCACAATGATAGGCGGCATAGGCATATTTTCAGACGTAAAAACGTCAAACCCCAACGGTAGTCTGAGTTCAGCATCAGGTGGGCCTTGCCAATCAGGATTGTGAGGAATGGGTTTCATTCCATCATTGATGGCATCTGCTCCGGTGAGGACACCTAAGACGTTTGGCATAGATGCAGCGATAGATGTGTCTATTTCAACAATTCGAGCGTGTGGGTGGGGTGATCGAAGAAAAGCGGCATACGCCATAGAGTCAAGCTTGACGTCGCTTGCATAGAGACCACGACCTCTTGTTAATCGTAAGTCTTCGACGCGCTTCACAGATACACCAATACCATTTGGTCTCGGTGGACTTTGGTTCACCACTATCTTCCTGCCCTTAAAGATTGCTTGGGAAAAGTTACTTGCAGTTCCAACTAATTGCTATGGTGTGGCAGCTAATGTCGAAAAAAACATTGGCCAGTTTTTCTTAAATTTTGAAAGGGTTGTGTCTCAGAACGAAGAGGTGATCATCTCATAACTGCTCAACACCGATTTTCAAAACGCCAAGGTCAGTGAGATAACAACAGAGTTACTTTAATTTTGGTCTAAAAACGCTTCATTCAGTATTACTTGGATTTAGACGGTCTCGTAATTCTTTACCTGTTTTGAAGTAAGGCGTGTTTTTACTATCAACATCGACTGCTTCACCGGTCCTGGGATTGCGACCCGTTCGAGATTCTCGGCGCTTAACTGAAAAAGCACCAAATCCTCTGAGCTCTACGCGATCTCCGCGAGATAAGGCATCGGAAATTTCATCAAAAACGGTGTTAACCACTTTTTCAATGTCGTGACTGGTTAAATGAGGATTGCGCTCTATCAGACGAGCGATCAGCTGTGAGCGGGTCATAAAGGACGCCTCCAGGTCTTTTGCTTTAAGAAGTTTAGCTCAAGCATACCGAAAGCCACAATATTTTTTAATTTTGAGAATCACCCAACAGAATATAGCGAAAATTGCGGGCTATCTGCGTTATTTAAACGGACGCGGCAGATCACGTTTATAAATAATTATCGGCCAGCTTAAGAGCTGGCCGATAATAAGCCATGGTTATAAGACTAATCTTGAAAAGATTAGAAGCTGATTATGCTTCATCCTCTTCTTGTTGGCGGTTCCGCAACGCTGCGCCCAGAATGTCACCAAGGCTGGCACCCGAGTCGGATGAACCGAATTGTGCCATAGCCTCCTTTTCATCCGCGATCTCACTTGCCTTAATTGACAAGGTGATCCGGCGGTTATTGCGATCTATCTGCATTACCATCGCATCTACCCGCTCACCTACGGCAAAACGGTCAGTCCGTTGTTCACTCCGCTGACGAGCAAGATCTGATTTGCGAATAAATCCAGTTAGCTCGTTGCCAAGATCCAGCTCTAAACCATTTTCAGTGACAGATGAGATGGTGCCAGTGACAACTGCGCCACGACGCATTTGCTCACCTTCACCCAGGGCTGCTTCAAATGGATCTTCAACGAGCTGCTTTATACCAAGGCTGATACGCTCTTTCTCTGGATCAACATCTAGCACCTGTGCCTTAAGAGTTTGCCCACGCTCATAATCTTTGATTGCTTCATCGCCTGAGCGTTCCCAATCAAGATCTGATAAGTGGACCATACCATCAATGTCACCAGGAAGGCCTAAGAAAAGGCCAAACTCAGTGATGTTCCGCACTTCGCCTTCAATTTCAGAGCCAACGGGGTGACCTTCCAAGAAGACCTCCCATGGGTTGCGCTGAGTCTGCTTGATGCCAAGGCTTATGCGGCGTTTATCTGAGTCTACCTCTAAGACCTGTACCTCGACTTCTTGGCTAGTAGAAACAATCTTTCCAGGATGCACGTTTTTCTTGGTCCAACTCATTTCAGAGACATGGACTAGTCCTTCAACGCCAGGCTCTAATTCAACAAAAGCGCCGTAGTCTGTGATGTTGGTCACTCTACCTGAGAACTGAGCATCAATTGGATACTTGGCCAGCGCTCCTTCCCACGGATCAGTTTCCAACTGTTTCATTCCGAGGCTAATACGCTGAGTTTCAGAGTTGAAGCGAATGACCTGTACAGTCACGCTTTGACCAATTTGCAGTGCGTCAGATGGATGATTTACCCGGCGCC